>NZ_JASPJU010000017.1:0-32015 GCF_030232435.1 Corynebacterium sp. MSK012 | reverse complement strand
AACCTCGGCATCCAAAAAGGCTGGATCAAATAACCGCAACACGCCCGGAAAAGACACACTTTTCTTTACTTAACCCGCAAATCCACTCACCTGCATAAATACAAGAAAACCCCCGGCGTAAACCGGGGGTTTTCACTCTGCGGAGGATGTGGGATTTGAACCCACGAGGGATGTGACTCCCGCACGCGTTCCAGGCGTGTGACATAGGCCGCTAGTCGAATCCTCCAACGTCGTTAAAGACTACCCAACAAACCTCATTTTCCCAAAACGCGCCCCCTACCTGGGAAAACGAGGCATTTAAGCGACACTTCCGCGCAACCGGTGCCACCAACAGCAACCAACTCCGGTTGCCGGTTGCCGGCTGCCGGCTGCCGACTGCTGTTTCGCCCCCACTCCCGGAATTTTTCCGGGAGTTACTTAGCCAGCCGAGCAATCGCCGCCGAGGCCTCCTCCAGCTTGGCGTCCAACTCCTCCGGGCCGCCCTCAGCCGCATGCACCACACAGTGATGGAGGTGAGCATCCAGAAGAGTTAACGCCAACGACTTCAACGCCGAATTCACCGCCGAAATCTGGGTCAAAACATCGATACAGTACTCTTCGTTCTCAATCATCCGACCAATGCCACGAACCTGCCCCTCAATGCGACGGATACGGGATTCATAACGCCGCTTCTCCACGAGATAACCGGGATCAGTGGTGTCATGGCAGCAAGAATCGTCGTCAAGCGAATGCGATTGCGACGAACAACAAGACTCACTCATGAGTTACTCCTTTTTGAATAGCTGGTTGACTCGGAGAAAAACCGCGCAGACGCAGACTGTTGCCGACCACAAAAACCGACGAAAACGCCATCGCAGCGCCAGCCAACATCGGATTCAACAACCCCAGCGCGGCGACAGGAATTGCCAAAACGTTGTAGAAAAACGCCCAAAAAAGATTCGAACGAATCGTGCGGAGCGTCCGGCGTGACAACCGCAGCGCATCCGCAGCCGCCAACAGATCACCACGCACCAGCGTGATATCCGCAGCCTCCATCGCCACATCGGTGCCCGTGCCCATCGCCATGCCCAAATCCGCCTGCGCAAGAGCCGCAGCATCATTGATGCCATCGCCGACCATCGCCACACACGCGCCGCCAGCCTGCAACTTCTCAATCGTCGCGACCTTATCCTCCGGCATCACTCCCGAAATCACATCCTCGCGAGCAATACCGACCTCATCTGCGACCCGAAACGCCGGGCCGGCGGCGTCGCCGGTCAGCAGAATCGGCCGCACCCCCCACTCCCGGAATTTCGCGACCGCAGCCGCCGACGTCGGCTTCACCGAATCCGACACCTCCAACGTGCCCAGGAGCTCGCCGTCGCGGCGCACCGCAACCACCGTCCCCCCACTCCCGGAATTTTCCCCGGAGCGGCCGACCTCGATGCGGTGGCCATCCACGGTGCCTTCAACCCCCACTCCCGGAATATCCCGGAAATCCGAAACCGGGAGTAGAGAATCCGGATCCGCCGCACGCACAATAGCCTGCGCAATCGGGTGGTGCGACGCCGCCTCCACCGAAGCGGCAAGCGGCAGCAGATTTTCGGGAGTGGGAGGGACCTCCGTCAACTCCATCACACCCGTAGTCACCGTGCCGGTCTTATCCAGCACAACCGTGTCGACCTTCCGCGCCGACTCCAGCACCTCCGGGCCACGCAGCAGCACACCAGCCTTGGCACCTTCACTCGTGCCGACCAGGAGCGCTGTGGGCGTCGCTAAGCCAAGCGCACACGGGCACGCGATGATGAGCACGGCGACCGCAGCCGTGACCGCCTCACTCGCGCCGTGCCCCGTAAGCAACCACGCGCCCAGCGTGACCGCGGCGATCGCGATGACGGCGGGCACGAACACTCCCGAAACCCGATCCGCCAGCCGCTGCACCGGCGCCTTACCCGTCTGCGCCGCCTCGACCATCGCCGCCATCTGCGCCAACTGCGTCTCCGAGCCCACGCGCGTCGCCCGCACGAGCAGCCGCCCAGACGTATTGATCGTCGCCCCCGTCACCTCATCGCCAGGGCCGACCTCGACAGGCATCGGTTCGCCGGTCAGCATCGACGCATCCACCGCCGACGCGCCCTCCACGACAACGCCGTCCGTCGCGATCTTCTCACCAGGCCTAACGACGAACACCACTCCCGGACGGAGCTGTTCCACGGGCAGCCGCTTCTCCACTCCCGAACTTTCGAGAACGGAGACATCCTTGGCGCCAAGCTTCATCAACTCCCGGAGTGCCTGACCGGCGTTGCGCTTGGAGCGCTTCTCGAAGTAACGACCAATCAGCACAAACATGATGATGCCGGCCATCGCCTCGAGGTAGATGTTCATATCGGCATCACCAGGAGTGACCGTGAAGTGGAACTCGTGCTTGAGCCCCGGCAGCCCGGCACGCCCGAAGAACAACGCCCACACACTCCAGAGGAACGAAGCGGTCGTCCCCATAGTGATCAGCGTGTCCATGGTGACCTCGCCATGACGCAGATTCTTCAGTGTCGCGCGGTGGAACGGCCAGCCGGCCCACACAAAGACCGGCGCCGAGAGCGTGAGACACAGCCACTGCCAATTAGTGAACTGGAGGGCAGGAATCATCGACATTGCGATGACGGGAGCAGTGAGGATGACAGCGCCGATGACTCGGTTGCGCAGGTCTTCCAGCTCCCGGTCTTTCCCTTCGGGAGCAGCACCCGGTTCCTGTTCGGGCTCCTCCTGCGGAAGCTCAGCGGTGTACCCCGCTGCCACGATTGTGTCGATCAGTTGCTGCGGGTTGATGTCCGCCGGCGCCTCCACATGCGCCTTCTCGGTCGCATAGTTCACGCTCGCGTTAACGCCATCAAGTTTGTTCAGCTTGCGTTGGATACGGTTTGCGCACGACGCACACGTCATCCCGCCGACGGGGATATCAAGGGTGAGAAGTTGCTGCTCAGACATCCGCTTTCCTCTTTGGGGGTTTAGTTTGCGACCGCCTTGTAGCCAGCTTCATCCACTGCTGCGATTACGGCAGCGGTGTCAATGTCTGCATCCGAGGTCACGGAAAGGAAATTCCGGGAGCGGTCAACCTGGACATCAGTGATTCCCGGGAGTTCAGAGACTTCCTCCCGCACCGATGCCTCGCAGTGTCCGCATGTCATGCCAGTAACAGTAAAAGTTTGATTAGCCATACCCCAATATATACCCCCTATGGGTATATCTGTAAAGCTATTCGCGCTGACGGTAGCCCGAGTAGGCCCGCCCCGCGAGAGCTGTCGGGAAGGCAAGGTTGAATTCGGGCGGCGCGTGCGGAGACGGCGGGTGGCGGTAGACCGCGCCGGAGCCGTCGTCACGCTCGAGGTGCCCGTTGAGGCCTTGCCTGTCGTCATCGTTGGCGGCGTTATGTTCTTTGCAGGTCATGACCATGTTTTCCATAGTCGTGGCGCCGCCGTTTTTCCTGGCGACCAGGTGATGGGCCTGCCCGGCGTGGGCGGGGCGCGGGCACCCGGGCCACGCGCAGATGGGGTTGTCGAGGATCATCGCGATGCGCTGTTCCTCCGTCGCCAGGCGCGGGTTGTGTATCGGGAGTAGGTCGGTCGGCGTGTTGTGCTCGTCGTAGACCAGCACCCAGCCGGTGTCCGCGAGCAATGCCTCGACGAATTGTCCGGGAGTGAGGACGGAGCCGTTGGAGGTCGCCGCAAACCGCGGACTGTACTCCACGATGTCTTGCGCGGTTACAATGAGCGCGGGCTGGTAACGGAGCTTGTCGACGTCGTCAAGCGGCCCCTCCGACCCGTGTGCCAGGCGTTCTGCCAGCGCCTGACCGACACACCGATCCCGGGTGTAATCCTCGTGCGCTTTGGCGATTTCAGCTGCGCGCACGGTCAGCGGCGCGACCAGGTCGTCAATCATGTTCGCCGGACCAGTGACCTGCAGATGCTTCATCCCGCGGATGTCCGGATTCCGGGAGACGTGGGCGCGCAGGTGCTGCGGCGGCTCGTCGGTGCGGTTGAGCTCCTTGACCTTGGTGCGCATGTAGGTGTCGAGGCCCTCGAAGTCGTATGCTGCGGCGGCGCGGGTGAAGTCCAGGCGGTAGTACTCCCGGATTTCGACGTTGTTGAGTTGCCCGGAGCGCTTGTCGATCTGCATGACCGTGTCCAGCGACAGCTTCAGCTCCCGGGCGATCGCGACGGCTTTGTCGCGGGATTCGACATCCATATCGCCCTCGACCGTGCCGAACAGCCGCTCGGCACAGCGCAGCAGGCGCTTGAGGCGGAAGGGGTCGAAGCCGATGCTGGCTGCCAACTCCCGGTGCCCGGTGGATTTTTCCGGGAGTGCGGCGCGCAGGTCGGCGAGCACGTCAATCCCCCGTGTCGCCAGCGCGCTGAGCAGTCCCAATGTCGTCATGGGGCTAAGGCTAGTTTCCGGGAGTGGGCGGCTTCAATCGCTTTTTGGCGTTGTCCACAGCCGTCGTAAAGCATGCACAATCTGCACAAACGGGCTTGACGACGCACTCCCGAAAGTGCCCTACCGGAACGCGACCTCTCCCACCGGCCGACGTAACTTCCGGGAGTGGAGGGTGTCGGGAGCCGCGGCCATGTCCTCGCACGCGCGCACGGCGGCCATGAGGTGCTCTTCCTTGGAGGACTGGTAGAACTCGCGGGCGGATTTCGGGAGTTTGGGTTTGTCGTGCAGCGGCATGTCGGAGACGCTGAGCAGCGCGCCGTAGGGCACCCGGAAGCGGTAGCCGTTGGCAGCGATGGTGGCGGATTCCATTTCGACGCCGATGGCGGTGGATTTCTGCAGCTCTCGGTAGAGGTCGGCCTGGGAGCGCCACTCCCAGTTGCGGTCGGAGGTCGACAGCACGGTGCCGGTGCGCAGGCGCTTTTTCAGCTCATCGCCGGTAAGTCCGGAGACGCGGGCGAGCGCGTTGGTGACGGCGAGCTGGATTTCCGCAATTGGCGGGATGGGTTTTTCCAGGGGCACGTAGTTGTCGAGGACTCCGTCGGCGCGGTCGTAGCCGTTGGCGAGAATCATGTCGCCGATGCGCATGCGACCGTCGAGGCCGGCGCAGTGCCCGACCATCATCCAGCAGTGCGGGCGCGTGACGGCGAGGCAGTCGGTGATGGTTTTGGCATTGGAGGGGCCGACGCCGATGTCGATGATGGTGATGCCGCATTGGTCGTCGCGAAGCAAGTGGTACGCCGGCATCTGCGAGGCGTGCGCGTGCTGGCGGCAAATTCCGGGAGTGGGGATGGCGCCGATGTCGTAGCGCTTCCCACCCGGGCACGCCAGCGCCGTGTACCCGTGCGGATTTCCGGGAGTGAGGGTGGCGGCGTATTCGAGGAACACGTCCGTGTGCAGCTGGTAGTTGGTAAATAGCACGAAGCGCTGGATGTTTGCGGCGTGCGACCCGGTGTAGTGCTCGAGGCGCTGGAGGGCGAGGTCGATGCGCTGGGCGGTAAAGAGGCTCAAAGGCTTGATGAGCAGACCCAGGTAGTCGGCTTCGCCGTCGGCGATGGTGTCGTCGATGCTGGCGGAGTCGATGGGGGTAAACGTCTTCTCCACTGCCGCCAGCATGCTTGCCGACGCCCCTTCCCTCCCCGCCGCTTCCTCGGCGGCCGCGTCGAATCCGCGGCACATCCGGAGTGGGATGGGCTGGTCGGAGACGCGCACCTCGACTTCGCCGCCGTGGTTGGCGAGCAGGTCGGTAATTTGCTCGATGAGGTAGGTGCGGAACATCACCGGGCGGGTGATGGTGGTGGCATACACTCCCGGACGGTCGACGAAGCCGTGTGACAGGGAGGGGTCGACATCCTCGACGGCGCTGCCGGCCGGGACGGTGAAGCGTAGTTCGGGGTAGTAGGCGCGCACCGGCCCACTCCCGGAATTTCCTTCGGTGGCGGCGGTGTACTGCTCGACTAGGTAGGCCATCCCTGCCCGGTGGATTTCGGTGAGCCGGTCGACGGCCGCGGTGGCGTCGGCGTAGAAGTCGCCTTCGCCTTCGGTGGGCCAGAACGGGGGTGTTGCGGAGTCTCGTACCTGCATAGCCCAAGGCTAGGCGGAGAGGTTCCCGCGCGCATCCGCGCCGCGCTCATCACGCCAGGCACGCGCACGCAACCAGCTCAGTGCCGACTCCACACTCCTTCGCGGCTGCGGCGGACCTCAAAGACCTGGTGCACATGGTAGCCGCCAATGGTGGGGATGGTGAGGAAGTGGCGACCGTCGTCAAGCTCGTGCCAGAGTATGCGGCCGTAGCGTACGCCGTCGCGGACGTGGGCGCTGAGGTAGTCGGCGCGTTGCTGGCCGCGGAGGGTGGCGTAGAAGGCGGGGTCGACGGGTAGTTGGACGAGATTCCGGGAGTGGGGGTCGATGTCGGCTTCTTGCAGCCGGATGGCGACGGGTCGGCCGTCGACGAGAAGGTCAGCGGTGTGACGGCTGAGGTGGATGATGTGGACGTCGCTTATTGTGGTGTGCATTTGGCGCTCCTATTCGCTCTTCCCCGCAGGCGGTCTGTGGGGCTGATCTTCCTTTGGGGCACCGGGTCCGCGAATCGGGCGGTTGCCTATCGACGCTGTCAAAGGCCATTTCTCGTCGATATCTTGTGATCGTGCCGCCCACCCTAACACCAACTAGACAGCTTTGTCTACCATCTCCTGCACGCTTTACGACGAAGCCCCCCCCACCCCGCCACCCCCGGAAGCTACCGCCTTCCACCTCGCCCGCTGACTACCCCTTCCCCGTCAGCACCAGGACCACCAGCGCCACGTTGAGCGCGATGATGAGCCCGCAGATAACCCACGCGACCCGGCGCAGTAGTGGGGTGTTGGCCCAGATGCCCATCTCGGCACGCGAGGAGGTCATGCGCACCAGCGGGACCAGCGCAAACGGGATGCCAATCGACAGCACCACCTGACTGAGCACCAGCGCCCACGTCGGCTCCACGCCGCTGGCGATAATGAGCAGCGCCGGAATGATGGTGACTATTCGGCGCACCAGCAACGGCACGTGCACCTTCAGCAGGTCGCGCATAATCAGGTCACCGGCGTAGCAACCGACAGAGGACGACGCCAGCCCGGAGGCCAACAGCCCAACGCCGAAAAGTATGCCCACCACGGGACCAAGTGCGCTGGTCACAGCGGCGTGGGCGCCTTCGATAGAGTCAGTCCCCTCCACCCCCGGGAGCGCTTCGGCCGCAAGACACAGCATGCCGATATTCACCGACCCGGCCAGCACGAGCGCACCGAAGACATCGATACGCGTGGCCCGCAGGTGCTGGCGCAGCGAGGAGTCATCTTCCACCTTGTACTCGCGGTCGCGCACCAGCCCGGAGTGCAGGTAGACCGCATGCGGCATCACGGTCGCACCCAGCATGGATGCCGCCAGCACCACGGTGTGCGCGCCTTGGAAGCGCGGCAGAATTCCGCTGGCCATCTCCCCGAGACTCAGGCCCGTGACAAACAGCCCGGCCAGGAACCCCACCGTAATGACCAGCAGGAACGCCACAATCACGCCCTCAAAAGTGCGTTGCGAACGCCCACCCTGAAGCAACAACAGCCCCAGCGAGACCACGCCAACAATGACACCGCCAAGCAGCATCGGCGTCCCAAAGAGCAGGTACAGCGCCGTGGCGCCACCAATAATTTCCGCCACATCCGTCGCTGCCGCCACAATCTCGGCCTGCACCCAGTACGCCAGCCGCCCCGGCCGGTTCGAACCGAAGCGGTCGGCGACACCTTCGGTCAGCGACCGCCCCGTCACCAGGCCGTACTTCGCCGACAGGTACTGCACAACCATCGCCATGAGGTTGGACACCACCAACACCCACAGCAGCAGATACCCGTAGCTCGCGCCCGCGGACAGGTTCGCAGCCACATTTCCGGGGTCCACGTAGGCAATCGCTGCCACAAAAGCAGGCCCCAGCAGACTCATCATGGGCTTGCGGTTTTTCTCGCTTGACGACGTCACTTGCGACCCTTGTGCCCCTGAATCATTCACCCGGCCATTATTTCACGGCCTCGACACTAAATCTTCAATCAGCCCAAAATTTGGGCAGCCATGGTGCCACCGAGATTTACCAGGCGGTCGGAGATGTCGTCGTCAAGCGAACCGACAAACACGACGGGCTCGGCCGCAAGCTCCCACTTGTAGCCGGTCGTGATGGTTTTCATGGCGTTTTCCGCCCCGGTGGTGTCGAAGCCGCCGCGGATCCAGTAGGAAAATGGCAGCCCCTTGGTAACTTCCTGCGCCTCCCGGAAGGTGGTGTCGAAGAAGTGCTTGAGCGCGCCGGAGATGTATCCAAAGTTGGCGGAGGTGCCGAGCAGGATAGCGTCAGCGCTGGTCAGGTCATCGATGGTGGCGTCGAGAGCCTCGACAACCTTGACATCCACGCCCTCTAGCGCGGGATCGTTGGCGCCCTCGAGCGCGTGACTTAAGACCTCCTGCAGGAGCGGGGTCGGGGAATGGTGGACGACTAGAAGAGTAGGCATGTCCCGAGGGTAACGAAGCGGCCCCTAGAAAATCACCTGTTCGCGAGGAATTTCCAGACCCGCACGCAGGGCTTCCGGGAGGTCAGCGATGGAGTCGAGCTCTACGCCCCCGCCACCATCACTACCGTTACCGCCACTCAGCGAATCCAAAATCCACCGCTGCGCCGCCTCCACGGACACCTCGCCGAGAGTCACGTCGCCATCGCGCTTGGACAGTCGCCGCCCTTCAGAGTTCACCACCAGCGGAACGTGCACGAACGAAGGTGCGGTGTGACCGAGCAATCCGGCTAAGTACGCCTGCCGCGGGGCCGAGGACATCAGGTCATCGCCACGCACAACCTCGGTGACACCCTGCTCGGCATCATCGACGACGACCGCCAGGTTGTAGGCCCACATGCCATCGGCACGCTGGAGGACAAAGTCATCGATCGGAGCGGCAATCTCGCCATACAGCTCATCGGTCGCGGCCCCCTCACTCACCTGCGATTTCAGGCGTATCGACGGCCTTCTCCCCGCCGCCGCAAATTCGGCCTTTTTCGCGGAGAGGTGCTCGTCGTCAAGCGAACGGCACGTGCCGGGATACTGCCCTGGCACGCCATGCGGCGCGGAGGAGGCGGCGAGGATTTCACGGCGCGTGCAGAAGCAGGGATAAGTCAGGCCGCGTTGCGTGAGGTCGGCGAGCGCGGATTCATACAGGTCAGAGCGTTCTGACTGGCGGACCGGGGCGCCATCCCAGTCTATGCCGATGGCCTCGAGATCGGCGAGCTGCTGCGCCTCATACTCGGGGCGGGAGCGCTGGCGGTCGATATCTTCGATACGCACGATGAAGCGACCGCCCTGCGCGCGGGCGTGCGCCCAGGCGAGAACCGCGGTGCGCAGGTTTCCCAGGTGCAGCCGACCGGTCGGCGAAGGGGCGTAGCGGCCGGTGGGTAAAGTGGAATTAGTCAACCGTTGGGAACTGGTCACAGGAATATGTTAGCGAGACCCCAAGATGATAGTTGAAATCTTGGGGAAAGATCTCCGGTTGAATAATTCAAATCATCTTGGAGGAAATTCATCTATTACTCGAAAGGCATTCATGACCTCTCAATAAAATCAAGGGTTAATGTATGCGTGACTTTTTGTAAGCGGATCTTTTAGAGGAGAACAATGTCATCACGTTTGCGCGTAAATTGGCTAGCATCGATTTCCATTATCGGACTAGTCGTGAGCCTCCTCTGTCTCCTGGGCATCGCAAATGGGATGTACACATTGAGCAAACTAGCTAACCAGACTGCCGTTATGAGTACAGCAGCTATTACGGCAAAGACAGATCGCGCGCTGCTCTACTGCTTAATCGCTCTTGCCAGCCTGATTGTAAGCTGTTTTACATTTATTGTTAACGGAATGCGCAGTAAGCGTGGAGCTAAGAAAACAAATAATTAAACCCGCTCATCCTCTAACTCCTGCGGACTCAAACCCACAGGAGTTAGAGGATGAGAGGCAGAGTCGGCCTCGAAGACTTCATCGGCGCTCGCTTGGAGCCCTAAGCGGCAGGTAACATTCCCTCCCGTGACAAATAACGAAAACCTGCCCAAGTCTGGGCCGGGCAACGCCGAGGCTGCCGCTGTGAGCACCTCGCACGCGCCCGAGAATGCAACTAAGTCCGAATCCGCAGCAACCACACCACGCCACATCCCGGTACCGAAATCGCTGTACCCGATGTTCACGGCCATTTTCATTGGCGTGCTGATTGTCTCCAACATCACCGCCACCAAGGGCGTGGAAATCTTCGGCCTGGCCACCGACGGTGCCTTCTTCCTCTTCCCCTTGAGCTACGTCATCGGCGACGTGCTTTCCGAGTGCTATGGCTACAAAGCCACCCGCCGCACCGTGTGGACCGGTTTCGCCATCCTCGCCGGCGCAATGCTCTGCTTCTTTGCCGCCATCAAGCTCCCGGCGGCACCGTGGTACGAGAATCAGGAAGCCTTCGCCACTGTGCTGGGCACCGTCCCGCAGCTTGTTCTCGCAGGTCTGGCCGGTTATGTCGTCGGTCAGCTGCTCAACGCCTGGTCGCTCAACGCCATTAAGAAGCGCACTGGTGAAAAGGCTCTCTGGGCGCGACTGATGGGCTCGACTGTGGTTGGCGAGTTCGTCGATACGCTCATCTTCTGCTCCATCGCCGCCACCGCTATCGGCATCGATACCTGGGGTACCTTCGTCAACTACGTCATCGTCGGCTTCATCTGGAAGACCGCCGTCGAGATTGTAGTCATGCCAGTCACCTACGCCGTCATCGCGTGGGTCAAGCGCCGCGAAGGCTACTACGACACGCGCGTTCCCGCTTAACGACGAAAAAAGTGCCGCGACCTCGCCTGAGAAGCGAGTAGTCGCGGCACTTTTTGCTTTTACTTCACATCCCGTTTGGCATTGGCCCAATGAGCAACGCCAACAGCCACAACAATCCAGGCCACCAGCACCACGATGTTGAACCACATCGGCTGCGTCATGCCGGCCTCAAACCCGATGCGTGGATTCTCCGGATTTGCCATCAGACCGCCCAATTGCGTCGACAACTGCTGAATGCGTGCACCCGGCGTGACCAGCCACAGTGGCCGGAAAATCGCATACGCCAGCGCCGCGAACTCCAGCATGCTTTCCACCACCAGAATCCACACCAGCGGAATAGCGACAGCGGCCACGCGCGAGCGCGTCAGCACTCCCAGCGACATCGCGATTAGTCCAAACACTACAAAGCCAAGCACTCCGGCGAGCATGTCCGTGGCAGCGTCGCCGCCCTTGAACTCCACGCGCGGGGAAACCGTCACCGATAGCCAAGCAAGCGCCACACCAATGACCCAACAGACAGCAATCAGCACAAGGGTCAGCGTCATCCGTGCCGAAAGCCACAGGCTCCTTCGGTCCTGCGTCAAGAACGCATGCGCATTCATCTGATCGTTGTACTCACCCGCCAGGGTGGAGCCACCAAAGGCAATCACGATCATGTTGAAGATCACGGTCCCCAACAGCAGCAATTCCCAATCAGCGGTTGCACCAGCGTCCGCCGCCATGCTGAAAGCCGCCATCGGCCCAGCTATCGAGCCCACCAACAACACCACATACACCCACGTGCCACGCAGGCTGGCTAGCTTCGTCCACTCCGACCGCAAAGCGTTTCCAAAACTCATCTCAGTCACTCCCCTACTGCCCAATCGCCTGCGCGCGGTATTCCTGCGATTCCTGGGTCGCAGCCAGGAACTTTTCCTCCAGGTTGTCGCGCTTCGTGTGCAACCGCGTCACCAATAGCCCCTCACGCAAGGCAGCAGCCGCAATGTCGCGGCGGAGTTGCTGCTCGCTGATGCCGTCGTAAAGCGGAATGCGCAATTGCTTATCGACGTCAACCCCACGCGCGACCGGCCCTAACGCCTGCAGCAGCCGAGCGGGGTCATCGACTTCAACTTCGATGACCGTGCCGTCGGAAAGGAATTCATCCATGCTGTACTCGCCGATCATGCGACCGCGGCCGATGACGACGATGCGGTCGGCGGTGAGCTGCATCTCGGAAAGGAGGTGCGACGACACGAGGACAGCGCAGCCCTGTGCGGCCAGCGCCTTGATGGTGTGGCGCATCCACGAGACGCCTTCGGGGTCCAGGCCGTTGACCGGCTCATCCAAAATCAGATGCTGCGGCTTGCCGAGCAGAGCCGCTGCCACTCCCAGACGCTGCTTCATGCCCAGCGAGTAGCCGCCGACCTTGTCCTTCGCCGCCTCGGTCATGCCGACCTGCTCAAGGCACTCTTCCACGCGGGTGTCGGGGATGCCGGCGCCGCGGGCGAGGGCCCGCAGATGAGCGCGGCCCGAACGAGCCTTGTTGTGCCAACCGGCATCCAGAATTGCACCGGCGATGCTGGGCTTATTCTTCAGCGTGGAAAAGGGCTGGTTGCTGTAGGTGTTGCCCTGGGAATCCGTCCCGGTGAACAAGGCCTGGCCCGTGGTCGGGGTATCGAGGCCCAGCATGCAGCGCATGGTGGTGGACTTGCCGGAGCCATTTGGGCCGAGAAAACCTGTCACTACACCGTCGGGAACGGTGAAGGACAGGTCATCGACGGCTAATTTCGAACCGTACTTCTTGCTGAGTCGTTCAACCGTGATCATGTCCTCCATGATGCCGGTTGAGACTGCCTCGCGCAGTAGAGCTAGGTCTAGTTTTGGGCTTCCCCCGGGCCCGCCCAGCCGCCACTTCACGCCACTGGACTGATTCGGGTGTTCCCTGCCACTTCACGCCACTGGTGTCACCTCATGCCACCTCCACAGATGGCACGAGGTGACATGGCTGTCGTGAAGTGCGAAAAGGCAGAAGCCTAGCCCCAGCCCAGCCACAGCCCAACCGACCCAAGCACTCCCCAGCACACCCCAGCCCCCAGCCGAGCCCTAATTCCCCACCGCACGGCCACCGTTGGCGTAGTAGCGGCCCATAAACTCATCGCGATACTCGAAGAACCGGTCCTCCAGGATCGCAGCGCGAATGTTCTCCACCAGCTGCACCATGAAAAACAGGTTGTGAATCGTGCACAGCGTGCCAGCCAGGTACTCCTTGGCCTTCAACAGATGATGCAGGTAGGCCCGGGAATAATTCAGCGAAGTGTAGGAGGGCACCTCCGCATCCACGGGGCGGAAGTCGTTCTTGAAGCGGGCATTCGTCAAGGTCATCCGGCCATCGAGCGTGTACACACCACCACGGCGGGCAAGCCTAGTCGGAGCGACGCAGTCAAAGGTGTCGGCACCGGCCTCGACAGCGGCGAAAATATCGTCCGGCTCGGAGATTCCCAGTAGGTGGCGGGCTCGGTCGTCGGGAAGCTCGTCATTAACCCAACCGCAGATCAAGCCCAGATTCTGCTTCTCAATCGCCCCACCAATGCCATAGCCGTGGAAACCGAGCTGGCCCGCGTCCTCGAACTCGCGGGAGAGCTCGACTAGCCCACGAGCGGCCTTGCGGCGCAGGTCTTCGTACTGCGCACCCTGCACGACGCCGAATAACTGCTGGATGGGCAACTGGCCGTCGTCAAGCGAATGGACGTGCCCGTCGACCTGACCGCGCGAAACTGTCAGCTCGTTGTGAGCCTCCAGGCAACGGCGCGCCCAGCGGTGCGTGCGCTCGACGGATGCCTCCTGGTAGCCGCGGGTGTTCATCAGCGTGGTGAGCTCGTCGAACGCCATCATGATGTCGGCGCCCAGCGCGTGCTGAATACGCATGGACACCTCCGGCGTGAAGCGGTGCTCGGAGCCATCGATGTGCGAGCGGAAAGTCACGCCGTCCTCGTCGACGAACGCGTTGCGCTCTTTGCCCTCGGCGACGATGTCATCTTTCTGCATGCCGGTGACGTCCATCGCAAGGGTCTTTTTAAAGCCCGCGCCGAGGCTGAGCACCTGGAATCCGCCGGAGTCGGTGAATGTCGGGCCGTTCCAGTTGGAGAACTTTGCCAACCCGCCGGCCTGGTCGACGATTTCCTCGCCGGGCTGCAGGTACAGGTGGTACGCATTCGACAGCATCGCCTGCGCGCCGGTGGATCGCACCTGCTCGGGCGTGAGCGTCTTCACGGTCGCCTTCGTGCCGACCGGAATGAACGCCGGCGTAGCAATATCGCCATGCGGGGTGTGGATAGTGCCAGCACGTCCGCGCGCGCCTTCGATTTGCTTTACGACGTCAAAGCCCGTCGTCCTCGACTGCGACATGAAGCTCCTTGGTTGTGGTCCAGTGCTAATGCCTTGAGGTTACCTGGGTGCTATTCGCGAGTTACTCAGCGCTGTCGTTTTCCTCGGGTTGGGCAGCGTTTTCCGGGTCCCACACGGCGCGGCTACGACGTGGCGCTTCCTCTTCGAGTCCTTCGCGCTTCATCAGTTCCGCAACCGTAATCTTCTTCCGCTTACGAGCCGGGCTGTAGTACGGGCGGACCTCGACGTCCTTGGCATTTTCCGGGTTCGGCTGGGCGTCGGTTGGTTCAGCTGGTTCGGGCTGCATGAGCTGTTCGGTCGGCTCCGGCTGCTCCGGCTGCTCTGGCTGTGCCGGCTGCTCCGGATCAAAAGGCGCCGTAGGGGCGGACAGTTCGGCCTGCTCAGAGCGTTCGGCCTGCTCAGCCTGGTCAGCGGGTTCGAGCTCCTTCAGCTTTGCCTTCTTCCGCTTCGGAATCCAGCGGTTACGCTTCTTGGTCGCGACAGCCACAGCAGTACCACCAGCTGCGCCCGCCGCGCCCTCTGCACCAGCACCGACTTCACCATCGGCACTGTCTGCTTCGTCCTCGTCAGCGTCAGCCCCGCCAAAGCCACGCCCAGCGCCTTCGCTTTCGGGCAACAGGGACTCACCGCGAGCCATACGCTCGCGGCGGCCCTTCTCCACCAGTTCCTCGGAAACCTCTTCCAGGGCAGAGCCTTCGACATCCACAGAAGGCAACACCTTGTCCAGCCACTTCGGCATGTACCAAGTAGCGCGGCCAAGCAGGAACATGGCTGCCGGGATGAAGGTCATGCGGATAACGAAGGCGTCGAAAAGCACTGCGGCACCCAGCGCGAAACCGAATACCTTGATGATCGCCAGGGGTTGCCCGGCGAACGCCGCGAAGACGGAGATCATAATAATCGCAGCGGCCGTGACCACACGAGCGCCAAGAGTAAAGCCTTCAACGACCGATTCTTCGACCGCGTTGTACTTCGATTCTGGCGAGGATTCACCCTTGTTGTGGGTGTAATGCTCGCGCATGCGGGAAACCAGGAAGACCTGATAGTCCATGGCCAAACCGAACGTCACACCAATGAGGAAGATTGGCACAAAGCTGACCAGCGGACCCGGAGTGCTAATCACACCCCAGAGGCCATCCTGGAAAAATGCCACCGTGACACCGAATGCGGCTGCGACAGAGAGCAAGAAGCCCACACCGGCAGTCACCGGCACCATCAGGGAGCGGAAAATCATCAGTAGCAGAATCACTGCCAGCCCCACGACAACGCCCAAGTAGAGCGGCATTGCGCCCTGGAGACGGTCGGTGATGTCAATTTCGATAGGAACCAGGCCAGTGACACCGGTGAATAGGCCGGTGGTTTGCTCAATCTGCTTCTGCTGATCGCGCACCGCGTTCATCAGCTGCTTGGTCGCAGGATCGAGCGGACCCGACTTCGGGGTCATAATCATCTTGACCGCAGTGCCGTCATGATTCATGCCAATCATCTGGATATGCTCGACACCGACATTGGATTTGAACTGGTCGACAGCGTAGCTATAGGAAGCCTTACGGGCGGCCTCGATGTCAGAGAGTTCCGGGTTGGTCTGTTTCAGGGACTCGATAAGTGGTTTGAGCACCGGTGCATCGGGCTTCACATCGTCCGACTTGGCAATAATGATGAGCTGAGAGTTACGTCCCGCACCGAAGCCCTCTTCAATCATGGTGATGGCCTTGCGGTTCGTGCTGTCCTTAGCCGCAGTAGAGTCGGACGGCAGCGCCAGCTTCAAGTGCATGGCCGGGTAGGCCAATGCCAACAGCAAGACGATACAGCCGACCAGGAACAACCCTGGGGCCTTGTGCACGAAAGTGACCCAACGTCGCCCCATCGTCATCTCACCGAAGAAGGAAGAGCGACGTTCCTTGCGCGGGTTACGCGAGGGGTTGCCAGCAACACCGGGCACGCGGCCAGCGAAGACCTTGTCGCCCAGCAGAGACATAACTGCCGGCAGCAGGGTCAGAGAGACCAGCACTGTGAAGGCCACCGTGATTGCCGCCGAAATACCCATCAGGGACATGAACGGCACCTTGGCCACCGTCAGCGCTGCCAACGCGACAATCACAGTGAGGCCTGCGAAAACCACAGCGGAGCCAGCCGTACCGGTAGCCATGCCGATGGCATCTTCGTTGGTCATCCCTCGGGCTCTTTCTGCCCTGTAGCGAGAGAGGATGAACAGTGCGTAGTCAATACCGACAGCCAGGCCGAACATGACGGCAAGCACCGGGGTAATCGAGTTGACGTCAGTGAATGCGGTCATCAATGTCACACCGAAGACACCGATGATGATGCCCACTACCGCCGTCACAATAGGCAGGAACGAAGCCACCAGAGATCCGAAGGTGACAACCAGCACGATAAATGCCACGGTCACACCGATAATCTCCGAGGTCGGAGCTACCTCAATCGCGGGCTGCATGCCCGGGCCAGAGGCCTCGACCTTGATACCGGCGTCACGACCGGCCTGCATTGCGTCGAGAAGCGCCTGCATATTCTCCGGTTCGATGTCCTGCGGCATCTTGGCGTCGAAAACGAAGGTGGAAATACCGTAGCGACCGTCATCGGACACGGTACGCAGGGCATTGGCATCGGCCTCGGCAACATCCTTGGGCAGGCCGGCGGCCATGCCCTGTTCCTTGACCATCGCCTGCATCTTCGGATTGAGGTCTACCGGGTTGTGAAGTTGCAAATCATCGGAGATTTGGCCGACATTGTCGCGGATGCCGTTAATGACCTGGTCAACAGCTTCTTTATTCTGTGGGTCATCGAGCCTCTGCCCCTCCGGGGCCTCGAAGGCGACATAGATACGCTGCTCTCGAATTGGGTTCGGAACATCGGGGAACTTTTCCTCAATCACGTGCGAAGCCGTTGCCGACGGCATGCCGGGGATCGAGAACTGGTCGATGAACCCCTTCTGGAATGCGGCAACTGCACCGCCCAGCCCCGCCAAAATCAGGAACCACGCGATGATCACAGTCCATTTATGCAGGTAGGAGAACCTGCCGAGTTTGAACAAGGCCTTTGCCATGTCAAGTTTCCCTTACGTCTAATATTCGCCTGGACCGCCCCCAACTGCAGCTTCCCCAAGTTCGCGCTACCCAAGCACTCCCTCGGACTTCACCTGCAGTTTGAAGCCTCTTCGCTACTCCGATGCTAGCGACCACCCCGGATTGGCCAACATCAACTCTGGCGCTGACGCGGTCATTGGGGGCGGGCACGACATAAAAACCGGAAATACTTTTGCTAAGAGTAGCGGACTTCCCGGATAAACGTGAACAATGGGGTGTGTGTTACTGATGTTATTTTTGTGATTTAGGCACTCCAGGTCGGGTGCCTCACCATTCACCGCTTTACGACGGACACCTCCCACACCTCCACCACACCCAGGCAATCAGGGCCGATTAAATGCAAAACCCCCGAGGCTCCTACTTAAAGGAACCACCGGGGGTTTTATTGGCGGTGACGGAGGGATTTGAACCCTCGGTACGGGGTTACCGCACAAAGCATTTCGAGTGCTTCACCTTCGGCCGCTCGGACACGTCACCGCTAGAAAACGTTACAGGTAGCCCCTTTATCTACCAAATCCCCAGGTCAGACGGCTCAGCTGTTCGCACAGTCGACACCGCCGGTCCTTCGCCAAGCCGTTCACACAGAACCACAACCCCCGCCATTCCAAATCACTCCATCTACTGCACCATCCACGTAAACCACCGCGCTCTTCGGGGTGGCCAACGCCCGCTGAGATATGAAGGAATAGTCTGTAGCTTGAAATCTAGAAACTTAAACACAGAAGTGCAGCCACACAGAAAGGGTTCTCCCTCATGATTCGTTCCGCCATCATCGGCTACGGCAACTTGGGCCGCAGCGTCGAAAAGGTCATTGCCGACCAGCCGGATATGGAACTCGTCGGTGTTTTCTCCCGTCGCGATTCGCTGGACACTGAGGCCCGCGTGCTCCCGGCTGCGGATGTCGAAAAGTACAAGGACGAGGTAGACGTGCTGTTCGTGTGCCTCGGCTCGGCCACCGATGTCCCGGAGCAGGCCCCTGAGCTGGCAAAGAACTTTACGACGGTCGACACCTACGACAACCACCACGAGATTCCGAAGCACCGCGCAGCCATGGACGCCTCCGCTCGTGAGGGTGACAACATCGCCATGATTTCGACCGGTTGGGACCCGGGCCTGTTCTCCCTGAACCGCGTCCTGGGCGCTGCCATCCTGCCGGGAGCAGACCAGATGACCTTCTGGGGACCAGGCCTGTCGCAGGGCCACTCCGATGCCGTGCGTCGTGTGCCGGGAGTGAAGAAGGGCGTCCAGTACACCAAGCCGAACCCGGAAGCTATCGAGGCCGTGAAGAAGGGCGAGGGCGCAGACCTGAAGGGTAACGAGTGCCACCTGCGCCACTGCTTCGTCGTCGCTGAAGAGACCGGCAACGCCGAGGAGGACGCCAAGCTCAAGGAGCAGATCCGCGAAACCATCGTGACCATGCCGGATTACTTTGCCCCATACGAGACCATCGTGGACTTCATCTCTGAAGAGGAGTTCGACCGCGACCACCAGGGCATGCCGCACGGCGGCCAGGTCATTACCCGTGGCCAGGCCGGTACCTCCGGCCACGTCATCGAGTTCGGTCTCGAACTGGAGCGCAACCCCGACTTCACCGCAGCCGTCCAGGTTGCCTACGGTCGCGCTGCCTACCGCCTGAAGCAGACTGGCGAGACTGGTGCCCGTACCGTCTTCGAGATCGCCCCGTACCTACTGTCCGCCGAACCACTGGATGACCTGGTGGCTCAGAAGCTGTAGCCAGCCCCAACGCTGACAGCCGGCCATCGAAACACAAAGAACCCCAACCGTCTCCGCACATCAGAAGCGGAGAAGGTTGGGGTTATCTCTACCCGAGAGCTAAGCGCTTTACTTGTCAGTCAGCTTGCCCAAGGTCTCAGTAGCCTTGTCCTTCAGGTCCTCAGCACCCTGCTTGACCTTGGACGCAGCCTGCTCGCCCTTGCCCTGGTTTGACAGGTCGTCATTGCCAACGGCGTCGCCGGCAGCTTCCTTAACCTTGCCGCCCAACTCGTCGGCCTTGTTCTGCAGCTCGCTCATTATGTAAGCCTCCTATGTAAACGACTTATCTATTCTTTAGAGCCACCGTCTAGCAGCCCCACTAGTTCCGACGGTACGTGAAAATGAAGACTCGTCACGGCCACAGCGGGAATTGTGACCTAACTGTGACCCCGCTCACGCTCCCGACTGCCGTTGCCGTTCGAAGAATTCGCGCAGGTAAACGGAGCATTCGTCGGCAAGCACACCCCCGCGCACCTGCGGCGTGAATGCATGGGCGGGATCGCGGATGACATCGGCGATGGAGCCGCACGCGCCGGTCTTGGGCGACCACGCGCCGAAGACCACGCGCCCCACGCGCCCCATGACGCACGCGCCGGCACACATCACGCACGGCTCAAGTGTCACGACCAACGTGCACTGCTCCAGCCGCCAGCCGTCACCAACAGCGCGGGTGGCCTCGCGCAACGCAATGACTTCGGCGTGGGCAAGTGGGTCACCATCCGCTTCCCGACGGTTCGAGCCCCGACCCACAACCCTGCCCTCGGCATCCACGACCACAGCTCCCACCGGCACATCCCCGGGGGCCGTGTGAGCAGCTTCGGCGATAGCCAGGCGCATCCACTCTTCGTCGAGAATGTCCTGTTTTCGACGGGGCAGGGCGCTTGGCCGACCAGCTGGCTGGCTGGCCGCAAGGGCGCTTGGCCGCCCGGTCAGATGACCTTTGTCAGGGTTAGTCGTCATAGGGGTCGTAGTCGTCATCGTCACCGTCGTAATCCAGGTCGGCGACATCGGCGAGCTCCTCGGCGCACCCCAGCTCCTCGGCGATGGCCAGAAGCTGCTCGGACGCCCACAGCGACTGATCGTCACAGATGGACTCCAGGGCTTCCTCCGAACAGCCCAGGTCAGCGAGGATATCCATATCTCCTTCGGCCCAGGCGTCGACATCGTCGAGCTCGTCCTCGTCGAGGTCGGGGATATCCAGATCCAGCTCGTCGAACACATCTGCCGCAATGTCGTCGGTGACGGCGGCGGTGGCGTCGGAAAGCACAACGCGCAGCGACCCAACGCCCTGGCGCACGAGAATGAAGTAATCGTCGTCGATATTGAGCATTCCGACAGCGGCGCGTTCCGAACGCAGATTGCGCAGCGCCTGTGCAGCGTCAGCGAGGGAATCGGTGGCGTCGTCCCCAAGATCGACGACGCGCCAACCGCGCTCCCCCATAGTTACGGCAACCGCGAAGGAGCGGTCGTCATCGGAGGTGTACCCTCCGGAAAAGGTCGTGCTCATAACCCACAACGCTAGTCGCTGTATGTCATGCTTGTCAGGTGAGCAATTTCGAGTCCCCCTCCCCTGCTTCGTCCTCCCTGTCAGCTGCACAACTACCCGCGGTATGCATCCTCGGTTTGGGCCTCATCGGTGGCTCCATGATGCGCGATCTGCGGGCTCATAACGTCGAATGCTTCGGTTGGAATCGCTCGTCCGCAACGGTCGAGGAAGCCACGAAGGAGGGATTCGACGCCAGCACAGATCTTCAGGCCACGCTCGAACGTGCTGAGGCCAGCCGCGCGCTCATCGTGATCGGCACCCCCATGACAGTCGTCGGCACGATGCTCGACGCCATCAATGAGCACGCCCCCAGCTGTAGCATTACGGATGTGGTCTCCGTGAAGGCGGCCGTCGCCGCCGAGGTCTCCGCTCGCGGGATGGAGGAACGCTTCGTCGGCGCGCACCCAATGGCGGGGTCCGCGCAGGCGGGCTGGTCCGCCACACTCGAAGGGCTTTTCGACGGCGCCCCCTGGGTCATCACCTACGACCTGGCAGCCGCTGCCGACGCTGCGGGCGAGCCCGTCCCGGAGCGGTGGATTGAAGTCTTTTCGCAGGTCGCCAACTTGGGAGCAGCTCTTGGCAGTCAGCTCATTCCAGCGCTGAGCGATCACCACGATGCCAGCGTCGCCCGCATCTCCCACATGCCACACCTGGCGGCCTACGCAATTGCCGCCGCCGGTGAAGCCGGTGGCCCCCTGGCCATTTCGCTTGCAGCCGGCTCTTTCCGCGACTGCACCCGCGTCGCCGCCGCTGCTCCCGACATGGTCATGTCCTGGTGTGAGAACAACACCGAACCCGTGCTCGCCGCGCTTGACGACGTCATCGAGCGCCTCACCGCCGCGCGCACCCAGTTGGCCACCGAGGGAACCGCTATGGACCTGGCCAAAACCGGTCAGATTGCCCGTGTCCGCTACGAGGCCCGCCCCGCTCACCGCCCGATTTTCCGACTGCGCGTCGGCGAGGGCGACTGGATCAACCAGTTGAAGTTGGCCGAAAGCGTCGGCGGGCAGGTAGATGTGTTCTAGTGTGGAACTATGTTTTCCCCCGAGCTGCACACCAGCCTCGCAGGCATCACTGTCGTCAACTTCGCCATTAACGTTCCGGGACCACTGGCCGCTCAGCACTTGGGCCAGCTAGGCGCCCGGGTGATTAAGGTCGAACCACCCACAGGCGACCCGCTCGGTTCCTTCGGCCGCCCCTGGTATGAAGCTATGTCCGCAGGTCACGAGATTATCCAGGCGGATCTGAAGAGCGATGAGGGCCGCGCACAGCTGAGCTCGCTGATTGATGAGGCCGATGTGGTCATCACCTCGGTTCGCCCGTCCGCGCTGGAACGCATGGGGCTGGCGGGGCTCCACGAGCGCCCGAATGGGCCGGTGCATATCGACATTGTCGGTGATACCAAAGCTCCAGAAACACCTGGCCATGACCTGACCTACCAGGCGGAGGCCGGAACTCTCACGCCCCCGGCCATGCCGCCAGTGCTGTTGGGCGACATCCTGGGTGCACACTTTGCGGTCACCGCTGCCCTTGCCGGGTTGATTAAGCGGGCGGGTGCGGGTGCGGACGTCGTAAAGCAGCCTGGACTGCACTGCCGCATCGGCCTGAAGCAGGCGGGTGAGGCCGGTGCCGCGCCGCTGAAGTACGGCATGACGGCGCCCGGCGGACTACTCGGTGGCGGCCTGTGGACGTACGGCCTCTACCCCAGCGCCGACGGCTACGTGGCCGTGGCAGCGCTGGAGCCGCACTTTGCCGCCGCCCTGACCGAGGCCACACGCGCGAGCAACCGCGAGGAGCTTGCGGATTTCCTCCGCGAGCGCACCAACGCCGAAATCACGCAGCTTGCCAGCGAAAAGGCACTGCCGCTGGCTGCAGTGGAGTAAGCGGGTCAGTTTAAGGCCGCGCGCCTCGGAGAGCCGGGCCTGGAGCCTTACGCCGTCAGCCCCGCGGCCTCCGCAGTGAGTTCCACCGAACGCAGTCGGTCAGGAACCTTCAGCGATTGATGAGCCACAATCAGCTCATCCGCCGTCGAGTACTCACCGAACTGCGCAATCTGCTCACGCACCTGCGCCACCGTGCCGACCGCCGTGTGACGGAACATATTTTGCACCTGACGCCCCTGCGGGGTATCCATCAGAATCTCCGCCTCATCGTCAGTGAGGTGATGCCCACCGCGACTCAGGAACCGCCTGACCATGTTCCTGCGGGTAGCGAAGTACTGCTGCTGCGCATCCTCTTCGCTTTCCGACGCAATCACATTCATGGCCGCAAAAGCGTACGGCTTATCCAGCTGTTCAGAGGGCTGGAACTGCTCGCGGTAGACCGCGATGGCATCGCGAAGCGCGTCCGGAGCGAAGTGCGAAGCAAATGCGTACGGCAAGCCGAGCGCCGCTGCGAGCTGGGCACCAAAGAGCGAAGAGCCCAGGATGTACAGCGGCACATGGGTGCCGCGGCCCGGAATCGCGTTGATGCCCTTGATCAGCGACTCATCGGAGAGGTAACCGCGCAGCTCCTGCACATCCTGCGGGAAGGAATCGGACGAACGCGGGTCACGCCGCAGGGCGCGCATAGTGGCCTGGTCCGTGCCCGGCGCGCGACCAAGCCCCAGCTCGATGCGATCCGGGTACAGATTCGCGAGCGTGCCGAACTGTTCCGCGACCGTCAGCGGTGCATGATTTGGCAGCATGACGCCGCCGGAGCCGAGGGTGATGCTCTCGGTTTTTGCAGCCACGGCTGCGATAAGAACTGCCGGCGACGAGGACGCGATGGAGTTCATATTGTGGTGCTCAGCGTACCAAATACGCTGATACCCGGCCTTTTCCGCTGTCTGCGCCAAATCGATGGAGCCCTGTAGGGCGTCGGCGTGGGACTGCCCCGAGGCTACGGTAGCAAGGTCAAGAATGGACTCAGTACGAATCATGGTTCCACAGTCTAGACCGTTAGGCGGATATTGCGAGTTTGAGATGCTTCGAATACTGAGGCGCTGGGTTTTGGGGTTTGGGGATTCGGGTGCGGGTGGCTCGTGGGTGGACGGGCTCATGGGTGGCTCGTGGGCGGTATTCACTTGTCGATGAGCTATTCACATATCGATGAGCTATAGCCTGGCCACAAGTGAATAGCTCATCGATATGAGCGCAGGCAGAGCCAATACCGCGCGCATAAGTGCCGGAAAACCATCGATAAGTCAGGCAGACAAAAAGACCCGCACCTTATCGGCGCGGGTCTGCATTGTGCGCCCGAAGGGATTCGAACCCCTAACCTTCTGATCCGTAGTCAGATGCTCTATCCGTTGAGCTACGGGCGCATTTTGTTGTTATTCAGCGACTCTGGGGTAATCCCCTCGGCCCCTGCAACGAATAGATACTTTACTCATCCTGCTAAGTTTTACAAAATCGCCTGTTCAAGCAACCTTTTCGGCACTTATTCAAGTACATATTCGTTGCACATTAACAACAGGTTTCGTAGCGGTTACCCCGGCCTATCCGAACAGGACCGACCGAGGTACCCCTGACCGAGGTAACGAAGAAACCGAGGAACTACTCGCCGCGGACCCAGCGGACAGCGTTGCCAAAGATGTCCTGCTCACCAATGCCCGGAATGTTGCGCATCAGGCCTTCGCGGAAACGCTCCGGGTGGCCCATCTTGCCCAGAATCCTGCCGTCAGCACTGACAATGCCCTCAATGGCGTAGGAGGAACCGTTCGGGTTGGCTGGCGCTGTCATCGTCGGCACGCCCTCGGCATCGCCGTCGGCATCGACGTACTGGAAAGCGACCTGACCGGCCTCGAACAGGCGGCGGGCCTCGTCCTCGGAAACCACGAAACGGCCCTCACCGTGAGAAACCGGCATGAGGTGGGTCTGGCCTGGCTCGAAACCACGCAGCCACGGGGAATTCACGGTCGCGACGCGAGTAGTAGCGATGCGGGAAACGTGACGCAGCTGGCGGTTGTGGGCCAGGGTCGGCGAGTCCTCGCGGAGCTGCGCAGGGTCGCCGTACGGCAGGAAGCCGGACTTGACCAGCGCCTGGAAACCGTTACAAATACCGAGCACAAGACCGTTGTCGGCCACGAACTCCTTGACGGCGGCTGCGACATCGTCGGAACGCAGGAACGCGGCGATGAACTTGGCGGACCCGTCCGGCTCATCCCCCAGGGAGAAGCCACCGGAGAACGCCAGGATGTCGGCGTCCTGAAGCTTCTCGATGAACGCCTTCGTGTCCTCCGCCAGCATTGCCGGGGTCAGGTTGCGGATAACGTGGAACTCGTAGGTAGCGCCAGCAGCGACGAATGCCTCGGCCATGTCGTACTCGGAGTTGGTACCCGGGAAGACCGGCAGCAACACGTGGACATCCTTCTTGCCCGGGCTCTGCAGGTCAGTCTTGGTCTCGCTGACCTGGTTAGCGAACTCCGGCAGGGCCTCGCCCTCGTAGTCATTGAGCGGGAAGACCTCACGGTAACCGGACTCCATTGCCTCCAGAGCCTCGGCGACAGTGAAGGACTCCTCACCGAAGCGCAGCGTGCCCGACTCGTCGGTGGCACCGATCTTCACAGCACCCTCAACAGCACCCTCAACATCCTGACCAGCCGGAACAGCCACCACAATGGAACCCAGCGGAGCCTCCGGAAGGGATGCCTCCAGGCCCACGCCATTGCCCACAGCCATGTTGACCAGGGTCGCAGCCAGATCCGCGTTAGTAACAGCCGAGGCCGCAGCCGGGCGCAGCTCCCGCACGGCAGCAAACAGTTCGTTGAGCTGCTCGTAGTTCGGTTCCCCGGACTCGAGCGGCTTGTGCGCAAACAGGTAGAGGTCGAAGTTACCGGCCGGGATTGCGGCAGAGACAGCGTCGGTCTCGTCCATTGCAGCGACCGCAAAGGTCACCAGGGTCGCCGGCACGTGCAGGTCCTCGCCGTAAGTGCCGGACATGGAGTCCTTACCGCCAATAGCCGCAACCTGGAAGCCATCCTGAGCCTCCAGCAGGCCAAGCAGAGCCTGCGCGACCTCGCCCCACCGCTTCGGATCCTGGTCCAGGCGCTGGAAGTACTCCTGCACACTCAGCCAGGCACCGCGCGGATCGCCACCGGCCGCTGCGAGCTTAGCCAGTGCCTCCACGACGGAGTAGGAACCCATGAGGTACGGGGACTCGTCGGCAAGCGATGGCGAGTAACCCCAGGTCATGATGGACGCGGTGCTCGTGCCGCCATCGACCGGCAGCGTCTGGATCGACGCCTGCTCGTCGGTCTTCTGCGTCGCACCGCCGTACGGCATGAGCACGGTGGAGCGGCCGACGGTCGAGTCGAACTGCTCGATCATGCCCTCCTGGGAGCCCGCCGTCGCCGCACGCAGCGACTCCAGTACGCTCGTCGGAGCCTGCTTTACGACGCCGCCCTCCGCAGCAACCATCTCGACGTTCTGGGCGCGGTCGGCGCCGTTGGTGTCGATGAACTCACGGGAGAGGTCGAACACGACCTCGTCGCCCATGAACATGCGCAGCCGACCGGTGTCGGTGATGTCTGCCAGCGCGACTGCCTCAATGTTCTCCTCGGCAGCGGCGGCGATGATGAAGTCGGCGTCCTCCGGGCGCACGACCAGCGCCATGCGCTCCTGGGACTCGGAAATCGCGATTTCGCGGGCATTCAGACCGGCGTACTTCAGCGGCACGCGCTCGAGGTGAATGTCAATGGAGTCAGCCAGCTCACCGACCGCGACGGATACGCCACCAGCGCCGAAGTCATTACAGCGGACAATCTTGGTGGCGACGTCCTCGCGGCGGAACAGGCGCTGAATCTTGCGCTCGTTGACCGGGTTACCCTTCTGCACCTCGGCACCGGAGCGGCCCAGCGAGTCCTCATCGTGAGCCTTGGACGAGCCGGTCGCACCGCCGACGCCGTCACGGCCGGTGCGGCCACCGAGCATAATCACCACATCGCCCGGCGCAGGTTCGAGGCGCTTGACGTTGTCTGCCGGGGCAGCGGCGACGACGGCACCGAGTTCCATTCGCTTAGCGACGTATCCCGGGTGGACCAGCTCGCGCACACCAGTGGTGGCCAGACCGATCTGGTTGCCGTAGGAGGAGTAGCCGGCTGCGGCGCGGGAGGAAATATCGCGCTGCGGCAGCTTGCCCTCGAGGGCCTGCTCGCGCGGAGTGTTGATGTCACCTGCGCCGGACAGACGCATGGCCTGGTAGACCCAGGAGCGACCCGACAGCGGGTCGCGGATTGCGCCACCGAGACAGGTGGAGGCACCACCGAATGGCTCGATTTCGGTCGGGTGGTTGTGGGTCTCGTTCTTGAACATAAGGAGCCACTTGCGGTCATCGCCCTCGACGTCGACATAGACGGAGCAGGCGTTGATTTCTTCGGAGACTTCCTGGTCATCCATGACACCCGTGCGACGCAGTTCGCGGCCCATGATGGTGCCCATGTCCATCAAGGAGCGTGGCTTGTGCGTGCGACCGTTGAGCTCACGCAGCTCGTCGTAGCGACGCAGCGCGCGATCCAACTGCGCGGCAAAGCGCGGCTCGTTGTTCTCGATGGAGGTCAGCTCGGTGTTGAAGGTGGTGTGGCGGCAGTGGTCCGACCAGTAGGTATCCAGCGCGGACAGCTCTACCTCGGTCGGAGTGCGGCCCTCGGAGCGGAAGTAGTCCTGGATGGTCTTCAGATCGGCCAGCGACATGGCCATGCCGTCGGCTGCGAGCAGCTCGGCCAGGCCTTCGTCATCCAGCTCGGTGAAGCCCGGGTACTCCTTCAGCGGCTCAATCTCGCCCATGCTCGGACGGCGCAGGACGTTCAGGTTCTTCTCCCCCGACTCGACCGGGTTAATGAGGAAGGAGCGTACGGCGTCATTCACCGGAGCGTCGAAAACATACAGCGTTGCCGAGGTGATCTGCGCGCGGGTTTCCGGGCGGAGTAGCCGCAGGGCCTGCTCGGCGGCATCGGCACGCTGGTCGTACTGGCCAGGAAGAGGCTCGACAGCAAGGTAGTTCCCCAGCTCGGCGGGCGTCGGGAGCTCGGCCAGCTCGTCGACACGCGAATCAGCAACTACCGACTCACGCAGCGCAACGAGGTCCTCCTCCGTCGCATCGAAAGCATCGTAGAGATAGTAGATTGCCACCTCACCGTCCTGGCCGATCGAGGACAGCAGCGTAGCTTCCTCATTGCGGAACTCGGGCTTACGGCGAACGGCTAGACGGGCGTCCATCAAGGCTCCTATCGAAATACGGGGAGGGCAACCGGGGTCTAAGTCTATTGCAACTGTTCAGGATAGGAAAATGTCCCCCGGCGTGCGAGGCGGCGCGGGGCGGCGCGGGGCGGAAGCCCCGATTGACCAAGTACAAGGCCAGGCTAATCGGATTCGGCCAGGCAAAGGCTGCGCGGGGGTGTTGGAGGTACGGCCGTGGCGGCTCAGGGAGGTGGTGAGTCGGGCGGCAGGTCCGGGTTGGTGCCTGTTGCTGCGCGTTGCGACCTGTTGTTGCACGTTGCTGAAGCAAGGGAGCTGGTTCGTTGTCTTATCGATGCATAGTTCACCCATCGATTCGCTATAGCCTGGCCACAAGTGAACAACGCATCGACAAGTGCACACGTAGCACCCACAGCGCGCGCATAAGTGGCGCAAAACCATCGACAGGCCACGAGAAACCATCGATAAGTGACCGAACCCTGGCCACAAGTGAAGGACCTCGCTGCCCCCGCCCCGCAATGCCCCGGCTCGCGCTGCCAGGTAATAAATACAAAAGACCCGCACCTACAAGGTGCGGGTCTACATGGTGCGCCCGAAGGGATTCGAACCCCTAACCTTCTGATCCGTAGTCAGATGCTCTATCCGTTGAGCTACGGGCGCGTGTGGCGGAGGCGAGAGGATTCGAACCTCCGGCCCGTCGCAAGACAGGCAACTCCTTAGCAGGGAGCCCCATTCGGCCGCTCTGGCACGCCTCCAAAACCACTGGCATCGATCCCGCTTCAGCAAAGCTGTTCGCCATTGCGTGGACGAGACCAAATAACCGCAGCCAATCCTACAGAACACAAGAATTGAAAAGCAAAACACCCGCGGAGCCACCAAATACGGCGCCACAAATAGCGACCACACCTTGGGATTTTGCGGGGATTCTGTACTGCCCAATCCGGGCCATGTTCTACAGTTAGGCCTATGACCAACGATGCATCTTCAGTTCAGCCCAAAACCCGTGCCGACCTCGAGCAGGTTCCGGCCTATGTCCCGGGCAAGGCTGTGCCCGGCGCGCTGAAGATCGCGTCCAATGAAATGACCCAACCGCCACTGCCCTCGGTGGTGGAGGCCATCTCGCAGACCATCGCTGACCCAACCACCAGCCCGAACCGCTACCCGGACATGGGCGCGGTTGACCTGCGCATTAAGCTCGGCGAGCATCTGGGTCTGCCCCTGGAGCAGGTCGCGGTCGGCTGCGGCTCCTCTGCTCTGTGCCTGCAGCTCGTACAGGCCACCTGTGCGGATGGGGATGAGGTCGTGTTCCCGTGGCGCAGCTTCGAGGCCTACCCCATTCTCGCTCGCGTCGCTGGGGCTACTCCGGTGCCGGTGCCGCTGGATGCGCAGGGTCGCAATGATCTTTCGGCAATGGCTGCCGCTATCACCGGCCGCACACGCCTGGTTTTCGTCTGTAATCCCAATAACCCGACGGGCACGACCATCACTCGCGAGGCATTCGCGGAGTTTATGGCGCAGGTTCCGGGCGATGTTGTGGTCGCTCTCGACGAGGCGTACATCGAGCTGGTGGACGAGGCCACTCATGCTGCTACCCCGTTGGCGCATGAGCTGCTGGATACCTACCCCAACCTGGTTGGCCTGCGCACATTCTCCAAGGTCTACGGTTTGGCCGGGCTTCGTGTGGGCTACATGTTCGGCCCGGACAAGCTTGTGGAGGCCGTGAATAAGGTCGCTATCCCCTTCTCCGTAAACACTCTCGCGCAGATTGCCGCGCTCACCTCGCTCGACGCACAGGAAGAGCTCACCGCCCGCATTGCTGAGGTCCGCGCACAGCGCGTCGCCGTCACAGAGGCCATCAACGCCGCCACCGGCCGCGAGACGGTGCTGCCGAACTCGCAGGCCAACTTCATTTGGATTGACGAGGGTCGGATTGCGGATCTCTCTTTGCTTGACGACGTCTCGGTGGCCACCACCACGGATCTCGGTGACTTCTTGGCGCAGCGCAACATTCTCATCCGCTGCTTTGCCGGCGAAGGTGCTCGTATCACCATCACTACTGAGGACGAGACCTCGCAGTTGCTGGCTGCGCTAGGAATTGAGCGCTAACAGCTATCGCTCAGCTAGCAGCTACCGGCGCGGCCGGTGGTCGCGCCACCGCTGCGCTCAATCGCCTTTGCGATGCGGT
This sequence comes from Corynebacterium sp. MSK012, assembly GCF_030232435.1. Taxonomy (NCBI): domain Bacteria; kingdom Bacillati; phylum Actinomycetota; class Actinomycetes; order Mycobacteriales; family Corynebacteriaceae; genus Corynebacterium; species Corynebacterium sp. MSK012. The sequence continues at coordinate 2,028 of NZ_JASPJU010000017.1, read as the reverse complement.
CAAGCATTTGCTGGCCGGTCTCATAGGTGCCGTCGTCAGGCTGGGCTGCGATAGCTACACCAACGAAGGTGCCCGGCTTCTTGCCCGGCAGATAGCCGAACTGCCGCACAAGGTAGACGCCTTCATCATCGGGACCCCAACCGCCCTTGAAGTGGGCGCCGCGGATGCGTCCGAGGCCGTAGGACTGCTCGTCGGCAATCTGTCCCATGAGGTCAGCGACCTTTGGGCCCGCCTCGATGCACTGCAAATTGGCGCCGAAAATAGCCTGGTCGCGCAAATCCCACTGCGTCTGCCCGAAGACGGTGTATTCCGCACGGATGCGGTCAGTGCCCATGACGGTGCGGGTGTCGTGGCCCTCTCGGAGAATCTCGTCGGTGGTCGCGCCCGCGGTCGCGTCATCGCCCAGGGAGTACCACATGGACTCAGCCGCATCGTTATCGGAAACCGTGATTGCGTCTTCGACCAGGGAATCCACGCCCGATTGGCGCACATAAGCCACCGCAATCGGCACCTTGGAGGTCGACCAGGCCGGACCCGTTTTGAAGTCACCCGTGGAAACCACTTCGGAATCCTTATCCGGCGTTGCCAGAGCGGCGCCGGCCAAACCACCGAGTTCCTTTTGCGCGGATTTCACGGCCTCGACAACTTCGCGAGGCATCTCACCGGGCACAACTTTCCCGTCGGAGGATGCGCCGCCGGGGCCGTCGTCAAGCGGATTGGACAGCGTCGGCGACGGCATGCCCGCCGAATCGGTGCCAATGGTGCAGGCGCTAAGGCCGAGCGTGACGACGGCGGTTGCGGCCAGAGCCGCTCGGAGACGTTTAGACAATGTGCACCGTCGCATTCGTACCGCCGGTACAAGTGACAACCTCACCGTTATCGCGGCAGGTCATGCTGTATGTCTTGCCAGTTGTTGGGCTGCTAGCGGTGACAGTACCGTTGAGCTTCTTCGTAAGTTGGTACTGCTCAACGAAGGAATTGCGGACGTTGGTGGCAAACTGACAGGTCGTAGTGTTACCACCGACATCTTCTGCATATACCAAGTTCAAATCACCCGGATCGCCCGAGCCGGAGCAGTGACGCCAGTTCGATGGCGGCTGGAACCCTTCAGCGCGACGCTTCTGCTCAGCGGTCGACGAGGTGGAGGAACCCTCAGCACTAGCGGACTGAACCGACTGGGGCGAGTTGCTGCCGGCCGAATTCACTCCCTTCGAATCGGAGAAGTAGAAGTAAGCCATTGCGCCGACGAAGAGAGCGACCGCAACGAGTGCCAGGACAATAACCGCGATGGTCAGCCCCTTGTTGTCATTGCGCGGCGCAGCAGCCGGACCAGCTTGCGGACCTGGAACATAGGGGGCAGGGCGGTATGGTTCAGGCTGCTGGGACTGTGGATACTGCTGCTGCAGATACTGCGTTTGCCCCTCAGGCTGCTCCCACTGTGACCCATCCACAGCGCTCCACGCATTTGCCGGCGTATCTGCAGAGGGCTGATCATCTGACGCGTCCGGATTTATGCTCCACTCACCGAACGAGTCGTCCGAGTGGTTGCTCCGATTCGTTGCCATTGTTCGACCTTTTCCCTCAATACCGTCCGCCAGTATGACGCTGGGTTTGTATTACAGCAAGACCGAGCTTACCGGTTTTGGCAAATTGCCCGTATTGTTTCAGGCCACAACGGTTTCGGGTCCATGTCATGCAGCTTTTCCACCGAGTGCCCCGGGTTGAAGTGGATTTCAGTTCCTGTATTCAACGAACCGTCGGCAATCGCGTCGGCGCCCCTTGGCGATGGTGTCATTGACCACCAGTTCCTGAGCATGTGCGATACTGCCGAATCCCGCACATGTCCGCGCATGTCATACCTGCGGCCGGAGAGAATGCAGCAATGCGCGCAATACCGCGGTTACGTACGGTACGACTATCCGTCGCTGGCCCCACCACATACGCCAATTTTGGGTTAAGTAGCAAAAAGTGTGTCCGCTCGGCGTGTTGCGGGGCGGGCACACCGTTTGTTACTTCATGGGGCCTTTT
>NZ_JASPJU010000016.1:0-47969 GCF_030232435.1 Corynebacterium sp. MSK012 | reverse complement strand
CAACCTCGGCATCCAAAAAGGCTGGATCAAATAACCGCAACACGCCCGGAAAAGACACACTTTTCTTTACTTAACCCGAAAAAGAGTGAAAGATAGTGAATACTAACCCAATCAAAAACCCGCCCCCACCAGGCTAAAAGTCAGGTGAAGGCGGGTTTTAAAATCGTGCCCCCGGTGAGACTCGAACTCACACTGGACGGGTTTTGAATCCGTTGCCTCTGCCAATTGGGCTACAGGGGCGCAAAGCCGTCGATAAGCGAAAATGCTCTATCGAAGCGACTTTGACTAGTTTAGTCCATCGACCCCGAATTAGAAAAACGGCGCTGCGCATAAGCGACGACGCTGACGATTGCGGCGCCGAGAATGAACAGTCCGAGGGCGAGTCCCCAGTCGGAGCCGATGCCCTGGAGCTCGTTGTTTTCGGTCTGCCACGGCCAGAGAGCGCGCAGTGAACCGAGCATGAGGCCGGACATGGCGACCAACGTGAGCGCCTGGTGCGTACTCAGCAGCCATTCGAGGAGGCGGATGAACAGGACGATGCCAATCAGCGCGCCGACGAAGAACGTGCCGATGTAGGCGAAGTCACGGTCGTGAATTGCGCCCATGGTCGGTGCGTAGAGTCCGATGACCAGCAGGAAGAAAGAGCCCGAAACGCCCGGCAGAACCAGTGCGCACACGGCAATCGAGGCGGCGATGAGTACGAGCCAGAGAGGCGGCTGCGTCGGTGCGGCCTGGGGGAGGGAGGTCAGCGCGAACAGGGCGATGCTGAAGAACAGGAAGACTGCGATGGCCTTGCCGCGCATGCCCGGCTGACGCAGAGCGCCTGGCTGTAGCTCGTTCAGCGGCATGGTGATCGAGGCGGCGATCATGCCCATGAACAGTGCTCGGGAAGCGACTGGTTGGTTGGTGACGAAGTTCTCCATGACGCCTGCCATGGAGAAGACCATGGCAACCATGCCGATAGCCACCGGAATGAGCAGCCACCAGTCGATCCTGCGTAGGTCCTCCTTGAAGGTGCCCTTCGACATTGCCCGCGGCAGATCGGTGATGCGCTTGGCCGATTCAATCAGGCGTCCGTAGATGCCCGTGATCAGCGCAAGGGTGCCGCCGGAGACCCCCGGAATCGTCTCGGCGAGACCAATGAGGCCACCGCGAACTGCGTTGGCGATGACACCCAGCGGGGTCGGCTTCGGGATTTCAGAGTAGGGGCTCGTGGTCGGCAGCGTGGTCGACTCTGCGCCAGGAGCGCTCGTATTTTCAGTAGACATCGCAGGCCATTGTATGTCTTCCACCTGAGAAGAAGCGTATTTCCGTGTGTGTATTAGTAGCTTCGGGGTGCGATTAAAGACACAAAACAAAAAAGCAGCGCCTGGGGTGGCGCTGCTGATTCAGTGAGTTACGCAGGAGTAGTCGGTGGCAGTGGGGGGGGGGCAGTAGACGGTGGGCAGTGGAGCTGCTTTCTTAGCCGTGCTCAGTTCTTAGCCGTGTTCGATGATCTGCTGCAGGCAGCTGCCCAGGGCCTCCACCGAAATCCTCGGTGCGTTGGCCTCATCGATTAGGCCAGTATCAGAAAGAACTAGGTATCCGACGCAGAGGGAAATAGCCATTTGGCTGCGGTGCACAGCAGCATCGTGGCTAACGTCTTCCGGTCCGTCCTCTTCGACGCGGCGAATCAAGTCATCTGCAACAGCTTCATTGAACCGCTCGGCGATGACTTTTGCAGTTTCCTCGGAGTCGAGGGACCCGACAATCAGCGGAATCATGGACTGTCCGGCCATTCCTTGACCAGTCAAAATAGCGCTGGCCATCCGCTGGCCAAGTTCATTGAAGGGAGCTCGGCTGAGTGTGCCTTTGAACTGGCTGAAGTCAATCAGTTCGGCCATGAGACCTTCTTTGGAGCCGAAGTACTTGATGATGAGCGGCGCGCTAACGCCCGCATCGCTGGCAATTTCCTTCAGCGGCACGCTTCGCAAAGGCTTGCGCGCGAAGTGCCGAGCTGCAGCCGCGATGATGCGGTCGCGGGTGGACTGGGCGCTCCGTTGGAAATCGGTCGAATCGAACTCACTCATGCTGAAGAGTCTAAAGCCATGAAAGCGTAACTACGCCAATTGATTTCAGAGGCATGCGCAGGACGTGGTGATATGTTTTCGCGGCCACCTCAAAGAGGGGGTAATTTCTAGGTGCCTCATTTGGGGCAGGTTCCGTGCATGCTGTTGAACAATCGCTGGAAAATATGGAAAAACTCCAGGAAAATAAGGCGAATATTAAAGTTGGATTACAGCATTTCGGAAACTGAAACCAGGTGCCAAGCGACGCTCGAGAGGCTCACTCTTGCGAATCACTGTTCAGGTGGACTAAGGGGCTGCTGAATCCGTTTCAAAATGCAGCCTGATTACCGTAATTATTGTTCACTGAAGCTGACCGGCCAACAGCTCATCCTCCGCAGCTCGCGATTCCTCAGCGCGCATCTCAGTTTTCCTACGCTGTTCAATATTTTCCTACACTGGGATGTCATGAAGAAGACCCTCATGCTTATCGACGGTCATTCCATGGCCTTCCGCGCGTTCTTTGCCCTTCCGGTGGATAATTTCTCAACCACCGGTGGTCAGACAACGAACGCGGTGTACGGCTTCCTTTCTATGCTGTCCAATATCCTCAGCGAGGAAAAGCCCACGCACGTGGCGGTCGCCTTCGATGTCGCCCGCGAGACCTTCCGCAACGAGATCTTCCCGGAGTATAAGGCTCAGCGTGAGAAGACTCCTGAGGAATTCCGTGGTCAGGTGCCGCTTATTCAGCAGGTGCTGAAAGAGATGGGCATCGTCACGCTGGAAAAGGACAACTACGAGGCCGACGACATTATCGCGACGTTGGCTACCCAAGCCAAGCCTGAGGGCTTCGAAACGCTCATCGTCACTGGTGACCGTGACTCGTTCCAGTTGGTCAACGACACCACGACGGTGCTTTATCCAATGCGCGGCGTCACCACGCTGCATCGCTTCACGCCTGCTGCTATCGAGAAGAAGTACGGTCTGACGCCGACTCAGTACCCGGATTTCGCGGCTCTCCGCGGCGACCCCTCCGACAATCTCCCGGGCATTCCGGGGGTCGGCGAGAAGACCGCGACGAAGTGGATTGTTCAGTACGGCACGCTGGCAAACCTCATCGACCACGCTGACGAAATCCGCGGCAAAGTCGGCGATAACTTCCGCGAGCGCGTCGCAAACGTCCAGCTGAACCGCGACATCACCGAAATGGTCAAGGATCTGCCCTTGCCGTACGGTCCGAACGAGCTCGAGCTCCGTCCCGCCGACGCCCAGGGAATCATCGACTTCTTCGACCGCCTCGAATTCGGCGACAACCTTCGCGAACGCGTCTTCCGCACCCTTTCCATCGAAGGCGCGGGCGTCACCGCCTCCACCAGCGACAGTGCGACAAAGCTCGAGGCTGTTTCGCTTGACGACGGCGCCCTGGCTGCTTGGCTCGATGATCTGCACGAGCCGGCCGCGTTGCAGGTCGGGGAGCACACTCTGATGATTGGCTCCGCCGATGAGAAAGGCAAGACCTCCGGCCAGGCTGTTTCTCTCGACTTGGGCGGGCTTTCCACTGAAGATGCTGACGCACTGCGCGAGTGGCTCGCTGGCGACCATCCGAAGTTGGTGCATGACTCTAAATCGGCCATGCATGCACTCTGGAATTACGACTTCGAGCTGGCAGGGGTCATCCACGACACCTTCCTGGCTGCGTATCTGCTGCGCCCAAGCCAGCGCAGCTACAGCTTGGACAATGTCGTCCAGCGTCACCTGGGCCAGACTCTTTCGCAGGCCGATGGCCAGATGACCCTGCTCGATGGCCCGACCGAAGACGCTTCCCATGTCGCCGCCGTCATCGACCTGGCTGAGCGATTGGCTGTCGAACTCGACGAGGCCGGGCTCTACAGTGTGTACGCCGACCTGGAAGTCCCGCTCGCCCCAGTGCTGGGTCGGATGGAACGCGCCGGTATCGCTGTCGATGTTGATGCGCTCGAGGAGCTCCGCAAGCAGGCGCAGGCGGCTACCGATGAGGCGGAGAGTGAGGCTCGCAACCTCGTCGATAAGCCTGGGCTGAATCTCGGATCGCCGAAGCAGTTGCAAGAGGTTCTGTTTGACCAGCTGGGAATGCCCAAGACAAAGAAGACGAAGACGGGCTATTCCACGGCGGCGAAGGAAATTGAGGGGCTGGCGAAGGTCAACCCGCATCCGTTCCTGGATTACCTGTTGAAGTTCCGCGAGTCGCAGAAGATGAAGTCGACCGTGGAGGGGCTGATTAAGGCTGTCGCTGATGATGGCCGTATTCATACGACTTTTAATCAGGCGGTCGCGGCGACGGGGCGTCTGTCGTCGACGGAGCCGAATCTGCAGAACATCCCGGTGCGCACGGAGTTCGGGCGACGGATTCGTGAGGCGTTCGTGGTCGGCGATGGCTATGAGCAGCTGATCACCGCGGACTACTCGCAGATTGAGATGCGCGTGATGGCGCACCTATCGCAGGATCCGGGGCTGATTGAGGCCTACCGCCAGGGCGAGGACCTGCATAACTACGTCGGCTCGAAGGTCTTCGGCGTCGGCATCGATGAGGTTACGCCTGAGCTGCGTCGTCGTGTAAAGGCGATGAGCTACGGATTGGCTTATGGTCTGAGCGCTTTTGGTCTGGCTCAGCAGCTCGACATTCCGCAGCGCGAGGCGAAGAAGCTCATGGAGGACTACTTCGAGCGCTTCGGTGGTGTGCGCGATTATCTGCACAAGGTTGTTGAGCGGGCGCGCAAGGACGGCTTTACGGCCACGATGTTCGATCGTCGTCGCTACCTGCCGGAACTCAACGCCGACAACCGCATCGCTCGCGATAACGCGGAACGCGCGGCATTGAACTCGCCGATCCAGGGCTCGGCGGCAGACATTATTAAGATTGCAATGCTCCGGGTCGACGATGCTTTACGACGGGGCGGGTTGCGCTCACGTGTCCTCCTGCAGGTTCATGACGAATTGGTTGTTGAAGTTGCAGATGGGGAAGAGGGAGCCATCAAGGAGCTGTTGCATCGCGAGATGGACTCGGCAGCTGAATTGTTGGTGCCGTTGGATGTTTCGATCGGTGCTGGTGTGAATTGGGATACTGCTGCACATTAGTGGTGCGAAGGTCGGGCCGTAGTGCTGGTAGGTGGACTTGTCGCGGGCTTGCCGTGGATGTGTTGCGGACTTGAATGTCGCAGCTCAAATCGGTATTGTTCGCTAGGTATGCATTAGCGTGCCGACTTTGCAGCCTCGAGCTTCATGGACATCGGGTTAACTAATTGCCAATGGTGAGATTCGCCGAAAGCGGATTTGGCCCGGTTGTCCAGGGGTTTCTTTGAGGGGCAAGGCCGAAATTGTCCGTTTTTCGATTTCTATCCGCTTCGGAGCACATCTTATATGTCCACTTCTAACGTCCCTCAGGTTGCCATCAACGACATTGGCACCGCTGAGGATTTCCTGGCCGCTGTCGACTCGACGATGAAGTACTTCAACGATGGTGACATCGTTGAAGGCACCGTCGTTAAGGTTGACCGCGACGAGGTTCTTCTCGACATCGGCTACAAGACTGAAGGTGTCATTCCTTCCCGCGAACTGTCCATCAAGCACGATGTCGACCCTGACGAAGTGGTCGAAGTTGGCGATGAGATCGACGCGCTGGTCCTGACCAAGGAAGACAAGGAAGGCCGCCTCATCCTGTCCAAGAAGCGCGCTCAGTACGAGCGTGCTTGGGGCACCATCGAGCAGCTCAAGGAGAACGACGAGCCGGTTACCGGTACCGTCATCGAGGTCGTCAAGGGCGGCCTGATCCTCGACATCGGCCTGCGCGGCTTCCTGCCGGCTTCCCTCGTCGAGATGCGTCGTGTCCGCGACCTCCAGCCGTACATCGGCCAGGAGATCGAGGCCAAGATCATCGAGCTCGACAAGAACCGCAACAACGTCGTTCTGTCCCGCCGTGCATGGCTCGAGCAGACCCAGTCTGAGGTCCGCTCCGAGTTCCTGCACCAGCTGCAGAAGGGCCAGGTCCGCAAGGGTGTCGTTTCCTCCATCGTCAACTTCGGCGCATTCGTCGATCTCGGCGGTGTTGACGGCCTGGTTCACGTTTCCGAGCTGTCCTGGAAGCACATCGACCACCCGTCCGAGGTTGTCCAGGTTGGCGACGAGGTCACCGTCGAGGTTCTCGAGGTCGACCTGAACCGCGAGCGCGTTTCCCTGTCCCTGAAGGCTACTCAGGAAGATCCGTGGCGCGTCTTCGCCCGCACTCACGCAATCGGCCAGATTGTTCCGGGCAAGGTCACCAAGCTGGTTCCGTTCGGTGCGTTCGTCCGCGTCGAGGAGGGCATCGAGGGCCTGGTTCACATCTCCGAGCTGGCTTCCCGCCACATCGATGTTCCGGACCAGATCGTCTCCGTCGACGAGCAGGTCATGGTCAAGGTCATCGACATCGACCTCGAGCGTCGTCGTATCTCCCTGTCCCTCAAGCAGGCTGACGAGGACTTCACCGAAGAGTTCGACCCGACCAAGTACGGCATGGGTGACTCCTACGACGAGCAGGGCAACTACATCTTCCCGGAGGGCTTCGACCCGGAGACCAACGAGTGGATGGAGGGCTTCGAGACCCAGCGCGCAGAGTGGGAGGCTCGCTACGCAGAGGCAGAGCGTCACCACCAGCTGCACGCTGCCCAGATCGAGCGTCACCGCGCTGCAGCTGCCGAGGCTGCAGAGACCGCTTCGAACTACTCCTCCGAGTCCGGCGAGGCAGCCCCGGCTGCTCCGGCCGCACCGGCTGCAGACAACGCAGGCGGCACCCTGGCTTCCGACGAGCAGCTCGCTGCTCTGCGCGAGAAGCTGGCTGGCAACTAAGCTAGGCCGCTAAGGGCTTACACGTCCCTTTGAGAAGTCGCCCCGGCGAGGTTTTCCTCGCTGGGGCTTTTTCGTGCCTTCTTTGCTTTACGACGGGCACCTGCTCGGCCTTGTTCTTATAGCGGCGGCTTGGGGGCTTGCTGCATCTTTGGTCCGGATGATGGAGCTTTGGGCCATGAAGGGGGCACCGCTGTTGCCTAGGGCGGGCTTACGCTTCACCAGAAGTGGCTTGCTGCACAGTAACGGGCTGCTGGCGAAGCGCAAGCCGTCCTATTGGCCCTAAGGGCCCTAATGTCCTGGTGGCCTTGTCGATTTTGGTGGCTCTGGCTGCCCTTACTGCCGTTGACAGCCTATCTTTCTGCCCATATGATTGATGACATGACAACAAAGGACGAAGCCAAGCAGGTAGATAACGCTAACCAGGTAGAGGATTCCTCCCACTCCACCGGTGGTGTGTACTCCCAGGAGGGCAAGGACTTTAACCGCGACACCCGCTATATCAACGACCGCATTGTTAAGAACGGTCGCGAGGTAGGCGACGGAATTAAGACGTGGCCCGTTGAAGCCGGTCGCTACCGCCTTGTTGCAGCTCGCGCCTGCCCGTGGGCGCATCGCACGCTTATTGTTCGCAGGTTGCTCGGCTTGGAAGATGCAATTTCAGTCGGAATTCCAGGGCCAGTGCACGATGCCCGCTCCTGGGCATTCGACAAGGGACCAGGTGGCCGTGACGAAGTACTAGGCTACGAGCGCCTCCAGGAGGCATTCCTCAAGCGTTTCCCGGACTACCAGCGCGGCATTACTGTTCCGGCCATCGTCGAGATCGAGTCGGGCGAGGTCGTGACCAATGACTTTCCCTGGATCACCTTGGACTTCATTACCGAGTGGACCGAGTTCCACCGCGAAGGCGCCCCGGATCTTTACCCGGTGGAGATGCGCGAGGAAATGGATGAGCTTATGCAGTTCATCTACACCGAGATCAACAACGGCGTCTACCGCTGTGGTTTCGCAGGCTCGCAGGACTCCTACGACAAGGCTTACGACCGGCTGTTCGATGCCCTAGACAAGGTTTCTGAGCGCTTAGAGACCCGCCGTTACCTCATGGGCGACCACATCACTGAGGCCGACATTCGCCTTTACACGACCCTGATCCGCTTCGATGCCGTCTACCACGGCCACTTCAAGTGCAACCGGAGCAAGATTTCCGAGATGCCGGTTCTATACAACTACCTGCGTGATCTCTTCCAGACTCCGGGCTTCGGCGACACCACTGACCTCGTCGATATCAAGCGCCATTACTACGAGGTCCACCGCGACCTCAATCCTTTAGGGATTGTCCCGAAGGGGCCGGAGCTCTCTGACCTGCTCCAGCCGCACGGCCGTGAGGCCCTTGGTGGCAGCCCATTCGGTAACGGCACCGCCCCGGCCCCAGTCAACCCAGATCCCGTTGAAGAGGGTCACCGCATCGAGGATCTCGTCGTAAAGCACTAACGTGCGGGGGCGTGTCCACGTACCCTTAGAGACATGCTCAAAGTAGGACTAACCGGTGGCATGGGCAGTGGGAAATCTACGGTCGCCCGTAGGTTTGCCGAGCTCGGTGCTGTCATCATCGACGCTGATCAGATCGCTCGCGATGTCGTCGAACCCGGGGAACCGGCGCTGGCCGAACTCGCCGAAGCTTTCGGCGAGGGCATTTTGCTTGACGACGGCTCCCTCAACCGCGGCGAACTTGCGAAGCGGGCCTTCGTATCCGCGGAGAAGACGGAGCTGCTGAACTCCATCACCCATCCGCGTATTGAGCAGCGCACCGAAGAGCAGTTCAACGCGGCAGGTGACGCCATCATTGTTTTTGACTCTCCGCTGTTGATTGAAATGGGGCAGTCGGAAGCACAGGACCTCGTCGTAGTTGTGCATACCCCGGTGGAGGTCCGTCTCGACCGTCTGGTGGAAAGCCGCGGTGTAGACCGAGAGGATGCGAAGCAGCGCATCGCTAAGCAAATCAGCGATGACAAGCGCCTGCAGTTCGCCGACGTGGTTCTGGAAAACTCAGGCACCGAGGAGGACCTCGTGCGCCAGGTCGACCGGATTTGGGAGCGGATTATTCAGCCGCTGAATCAGATTCGCCAGCTGCAGGCCGGGCAGCAAGATAATCCCGCAGCCGGATGATAGCCTCCTCAATCACCTCGGCGCGCTTGCAGAAAGCGAACCGCACCAGGTAGCGGTACTTTTCTGACTCTGGGTCATCCACAAAAGCGGTGACGGGGATGGCTGCGACGCGGCATTCCTTGACCAGGCGGGTGCAGGTCTCCAGGGCGTCGCCAAGCCCCCAGCTCGAGACATCGGCGACGACAAAATACCCTGCCTGCGGCGTGAAGACGTCGGCGCCAAGGCCCTCCAACCCATCGGCGAGGAGCCGCATGTTGCCCTCGAGCTGACCCGCCAGCTCGTCCACCCATGGGGCACATTCCTGCAGGCCACGGGCGACTGCGGGCTGAAGGGGAGTGGCGCCGACATAGCTCAAGAACTGCTTGGCCTTGACGACGCCATCGAGTAGTTCGGTCGGGGCCAGCGCCCAGCCGATCTTCCATCCGGTGACGTTGAAGGTTTTTGCGGCGCTGGACACGACAATGGTTCGCTCGCGCATGCCGGGCAGAGCGCTGATGGAAGAGTGTGACAATCCGTTGAAGTACAGGCGTTCGTAGACTTCGTCGGCAAGCACGAGTAGATTGTTTGCGATGGCGACATCGGCGATGGCCTGCAAGTCCTCGTCCGTGAGGACGGTGCCGGTGGGGTTGTGCGGCGAATTGATGATGATCATGGCCGTTTTAGCGGTGACGGCATCGGCAAGCGCGCTGCGGTCGAGTGACCAGGAGCGTGCCGTGCCGGAAGCTGCGGGGATGAGCGGCACCGCGGTATATGTGCAGTTAGCCAGTGCGATGACGGCTTTGTACGAGTCGTAGTACGGCTCGATGACGATGACGTGGCTGCCGGGTTCGAGATGCCCCAAGGCGGTGGCGGCAATCGCCTCCGTGGCGCCGACCGTGACGAGGCATTCGGTGTCGGCGTCGTAGACCTGCCCCGTGCGGCGGGCGCGATCGGCGACGATAGCCTCGCGGAGCACCTTCATGCCGCGGCCGGGGCCGTACTGGTTGTTTCCTCCAGCTATCTGATGTCGCGCCTCCGCGAGCACCTCGTCCGGCCCATCCCAGTCGGGGAAGCCCTGTCCAAGATTGATTGCCTCGTGCTCAGTGGCGAGGCGGGACATGGTGGCGAAGATGGTCTCGCCGAAGGGGCGCAAGCGGGAAACGGTCATGGTTTCACTGTAGGCGGGAGTTTGCGGGCTTGTTGCGATTCCCCATCGGCGAATCGCGGCTGGCGGCCAGCAGTTGCACCGACTGCCGACCGCCACCTGGTGCGCTAGTACATGTAAATCTTCGCGTTGTTGCCGCCGGTGCACACGACAACGTCGTCTTGTGTGCTGCAGCTGAGGTCGTAGGTCTTCCCGGTCGCGGGGCTCTTGGCCTTGATGTTTGGCTGCAGGTGGTCGCGGATATTGTCCTCCGAGGCGTTAAGCCCCTCGGTCTGCTGGTTGAAAACGGCCTTCGCAAAGTCGCAGCTGGTATTCGGGCCCGCTGCGATGAGGTTGAGGCCGTACCCATCGCCGTAGATGCAGGTGGTTGCCTGTTCGCCCGCCGCCGTGAAGGTGGATCCCGGCGAGGGGTTGTTGTAGATCTCAGCGGTCATGTCCTGACGAAGCTCGCTCCCGTCGCCGTTGTCGCCGCTTTCGCTTGACGACGTCGACGTGCCACCAGTCTCCGCCGTCGTTGTGTCGCCTCCCTGGTCCGGTGCGGAACCGGTTGGGTTTGGCGTGTTGCCCGAACTCTTGTCAGACACGCCATCCTCGGTCTGAGTAACGGTAGTGGTTTCAACCGGAGCAGCAGATTCGGGCGCTGCTTCAGTTTCCTGTGTTGAGCAGGCGGTGAAAGCCAATGCGGTGGTAGCGAGGATGCCGGCCACAAGGGCTCGGTGTGAGGTTGCTTTTCGAGTGGTGGAACCTGGGCGAGTCGTAGCGGGCGTGTGGACTGGTGTGCGGCGCGAAGTGTTCATAGGCGCCAGGCTAGTTGCTGTTCGGTCAGTTTTCATTACAAAATAAATAACAATTTGGCAAGTGGATGGCTGTTTATCTCGCGATATCGGCTGTTTATCGCTGCTTATTGGCGTAGCCAACCGTTGGATTCCATTCCCAAACTTTCTGACAGGCAGGCCATCCTGGTTTATAGTCCACGCGGGGACGGCGCTTTTGCACCCATCGAATTGCCTGCTCGATTTCGTCGAGGACACTGTCGAGATTCCAATTGATGCATGAGTCTGTGAACCGCAGGACTATCCAGCCGTGCAGCGTGCCGGAGTTGGCCTTCCAGCGATCTGCGATGAACGAGTCCTCGTTAGCGTGGTACGTCTCTGAGTCGACTTCGATAGCTATTTTCCACTGGTCAAGCAGGATGTCGAAGCAGTAGGGGCCGATGTACTGGTTCATTCGGATGCGGTACCCGCGCTTGATTAGTGGACGGGCCAGCTTGCGCTCGAGTTCGCTGCATGAGCCGATTGGCGTGGTGGCGATGGTTTCACGCAGCCAGGCGGGAACTTTCCGCATCCGGCTGAGGTCGTGGTTGAGTCGCTTCTCGCCGTCCCGGCCGGCGTAGTGTGTTTCCAGGATTCTGCGTGCATAGTCTTTTGAAGCTCGTGCTGCCCAGAGTGCTTCGACAACTGGGAGGCCATTGATGCTGGTGTAGGACGGTAGGCGGCTGTGCCTAATGGAGAAGGTCTCGGCCTGAACTGATCCCGCGCCTTCTGCCTGGATAGGAAGTGTCAGGGGAAGTCTCAAGTGGATTTGAGCTGCGCTTTTACCGGTTAGCGCAATGCTTTTGTAATGCCCCGTGATTGCTCGGGCGACTGAGGCGGGAGAGTGGTCGTCAATGTAGAGGCCACGTACCAATTTAATTAGCCTGCCTTGTTGTAGGAGGGCTCTGGTCTTTTTCTCTCCGATGCCGAGTGCACGCAACTCGGCCGTGGTGAAACTTCCCATGGTCGGGACTCTAAGCTTTTTCGGCCCAGGGGATTTTCTGTGAGAGAGGCTCCACGTCCAATCTGTGGACAACTTTCAGGGTGTGGATAACCCAGGCCTCCCGCAGCCTTGCAGCCTTGCAGCCTCGCAGCCGCAGCCGCGGACCATCGATAAGACGGCTTGCGCTTCACCAGGAGTCAGTCCATGCGCACTAAGGGCCAGCTGGTGAAGCGGAACCCGCCTTTGCTGGCCTGGCAGCGACTTTATGCCAGCCTTGTCCAAATCTGTGCCGATTTTAATGTTGGTCCGGAACTCGACAGCCGCTCCTAAGCCCCTGGGCCCCAGCCCTGGACAGCCCAAAGCCCCAGGAAGTAACGTAACCAGCCGCTTTCAAGACAGCCTTCGCTACGCTGGGAACTATGGCATTTGCAGCAGAGCAACCCGTCCTCGCGCACTCGGAGTTCCGTCCCGTCGGTGAAGTCGAGCGCGCTGAGGGAAACTTCGAGGTCATCAGCGAGTTCGAGCCCTCGGGCGACCAGCCGCAGGCAATCGCGGAACTGTCGGAGCGCCTAGATAGAGGCGAGCGCGAGGTAGTCCTGATGGGTGCCACGGGCACCGGTAAGTCAGCCACCGCAGCGTGGTTGATCGAAAAGGTGCAGCGGCCAACCCTCGTCATGGCACCGAACAAGACGCTTGCGGCCCAGCTGGCCAATGAGCTCCGCAGCCTGCTGCCAAACAACGCGGTCGAGTACTTCGTTTCGTACTACGACTACTACCAACCCGAGGCCTACATCGCGCAGACCGATACCTATATTGAAAAGGATTCCTCCATCAACGAGGACGTGGAGCGCCTGCGCCACTCGGCTACTTCAGCGCTGCTGTCGCGTCGCGACGTAGTCGTCGTCAGCTCTGTTTCTTGCATCTATGGCCTGGGTACCCCGCAGTCATACCTCGACCGTTCGGTGTGGCTGAAGGAGGGCGAGGAAGTCGACCGCGACCAGTTCCTGCGCCTTTTGGTGGACATTCAGTACGCCCGCAATGACATTGCCTTTACCCGCGGCACCTTCCGAGTAAAAGGTGACGTGGTCGATATCATCCCGGCCTACGAAGAAAAGGCCGTGCGGGTGGAGTTCTTCGGCGACGAGATTGATTCGCTGTACTACCTCAATCCAGTCACAGGCGACGTCATCGACCAAGTCCCTGAGCTGCGCATCTTCCCAGCTACGCACTACGTCGCAGGCCCGGAGCGGATGGAACGGGCCGTCGCGGACATCAAGGCCGAACTCGCCGAACGCCTGGCGGATCTGGAAAACCGGGGCAAGTTGCTGGAAGCACAGCGTCTGCGCATGCGCACGGAGTACGACCTCGAAATGATTGAACAGGTCGGCTTCTGCTCCGGCATTGAGAACTACTCGCGCCACATCGATGGTCGCGCGCCGGGCTCGGCCCCCGCGACGCTCATTGACTATTTCCCGGAGGACTTCCTCACCATCATCGATGAGTCGCACGTCACCGTGCCGCAGATTGGCGGCATGTTCGAGGGCGATGCCTCCCGTAAGCGCAACCTCGTCGACTTCGGTTTCCGCCTCCCATCGGCGTTGGATAACCGCCCGCTGACGTTCGACGAATTCGATGCCCGCGTGGGCCAGGTCGTGTTCATGTCCGCAACGCCGGGTGACTATGAGCTCGAAAAGACCGGTGGCGAGTATGTGGAGCAGGTTATTCGTCCGACTGGGCTGGTGGACCCCAAGATCGTCGTTAAGCCTACTGAGGGGCAGATCGATGATTTGATCGGCGAGATCCGAAAGCGCACCGAGCGTGACGAGCGCGTTCTTGTGACCACCCTGACGAAGAAGATGGCGGAGGATCTGACCGACTACCTGCTCGAAAATGGTGTGCAGGTGCGGTACATGCACTCGGATGTTGATACGCTCAAGCGCGTTGAGTTGCTGCGGCAGTTGCGTCTCGGCGAGTACGACGTGCTGGTCGGCATTAACCTGCTGCGCGAGGGGCTGGACTTGCCCGAGGTTTCGCTGGTGGCAATCCTCGACGCCGACAAGGAGGGGTTCCTGCGTTCGGAGCGCTCGTTGATTCAGACGATTGGTCGTGCCGCGCGAAATGTCTCCGGCGAGGTGCACATGTACGCCGACAAGATCACCGATTCCATGCGGTTCGCCATCGACGAGACGGAGCGCCGCCGCGAAAAGCAGATTGCTTACAACACTGAGCATGGCATCGATCCGCAGCCGCTGCGCAAGAAGATCGCGGACATTCTGGATCAGGTCTACGACAACGCTGACACCGATTACGAAGGCAAGACCGGTGCGGCCGCTGATGCGCTGCTCTCGCGTGCCGACGGCTCGGGCGCGGCCGATGGTGCCAGCGGTAAGCAGATGCCGAGGGCTGAGCTCGAGGCGCTTATCGCGGACCTGTCGGAGCAGATGGCCGCGGCTGCGCGAGAGTTGAAGTTCGAGCTCGCGGGGCGCTTGCGCGATGAGATTTTCGACCTCAAGAAGGAACTTAAGGGGATGATTGAGGCCGGTGTCGAGTAGTTTTTTGCTACTGTTGTGGGAAGTAAAACAGTGTATTCGCGAAAGTGGCTCTGGCCAGTGGGTTCGGGGCAACGACGGCGTTACGCACGATGAACTGTTTTAATGCAACTTCCACAGTGAGGGATAGTTTTCATGAGTGATTACAAGACCATTGTTGTCGGCACGGATGGTTCTAAGTCGTCGCTGCTCGCAGTAGAGCGCGCTGCCTCGATTGCTGCTGCTTTCGATGCCACCCTGGTTATCGGCTGCGCTTACTACGAGACTGCAGAGGATGCGTCCAAGACCCTGCGCCAGGATTCAGTTCAGGTCCTCGGTGATGATCCGGCTCAGAAGAACCTGGCTGCTGCTAAGGAGGCCGCAGAGGCCGTCGGCGCTACCAAGGTTGAGACCGAGGTTCGCTCCGGCTCCCCGGTTGAGGCTCTGATGTCCCTGGTCACCGACCGCCGCGCTGACCTGCTGGTGGTCGGTAACCGCGGCATTAACTCGCTGACTGGTCGTCTGCTGGGCTCCGTGCCGGCGGATGTTGCTCGTCAGTCGGACTGTGACGTCATGATTGTTCACACTGTGAGCTAATAAAACGGTGAGCTAACAGTTTAGCTTTCGCTTTAAACCGGCACCTTTGGGTTGAGGTGCCGGTTTTCTTCTTGCGCGCGAGGTGCGGAGATAGGGGCGCGTTGGCCGAGCGGTTAGGCCCGGCCCAGCTCGGGCAGATGCTCAGGGCGCTGCTTATCGACGACCACGAGCCCCTGGGTCGCACGAGTCAGTGCAACGTACAGGTCCTGTAGTCCCTGCGGAGACTGTGCCACAATCTGGTCGGGCGCGACGACGATGACCTCGTCGAATTCCAGGCCTTTTGAGGTCGTGATGTCGTAGACCGCGCAGTTGGTGAGTTTGCTGTCACCAGCTCCACCAGCCCCGCCACCGAGAAAATCCCGCACCTCCGCGCGCGTGGCTTCGAGCAACTCGGCGGGCGCGATTACAGCGACCAGGCGGTCCGGCTGCGCAACCTGCTCCACATGCGTCAGAGCCTCCGCGACGGTGTGGGCCTGAACAGGCTTGCGGCCGGTCGCGCGGATCGACTGCGGCGCCTCCAGCTCCGGGTCAATCTCAGCCAGGACGCTGGCGGCAACCTCCATCACCTCAGCTGGGGTGCGGTAGTTGACGGTTAGCTCGTGGAGATGCCACCTCGATCCGATGATGGGTTCCAGCACATCGTCCCAGGTCGCGGCACCTGCGGGGGAGCCCGTCTGAGCCACATCACCGACGAGAGTCATCCAGCCGTTGGGGCTGCGGCGGCGCAGCATTCGCCAGGCCATCGCGGAGAGTTCCTGAGCCTCGTCGACGATGACATGGCCGTAGGCCCACAGACGATCCGCCGCCGCCCGCTCGGCGGTGGATCGCAGGTCGCGCTCACGGTGGCGTTCGGCCAGTGCCTCGGCATCGATGACGTCATACGCTGACAAGATCTCGGCCTCGAAGCCGTCGTCAAGATCCTGGGACGCAGAACTGGACAGGGTATCCAACGCGCCCTGCGCTTCCTCGACGCGGGCCTGCCAATCCTCTTCATCGGCCTCCGATTCACCAACCGGGCCGAGGAGTTCCGCCAGCTCGTCGAGAAGCGGGGCGTCGGAAGGCATCCAGTCGGTGCCTTCCGGCCGGTAGAGAGCCTCGCGCGTCAGCTCGTCGTAATCGGTGGCGGCGTAGTCGATGGCCTCGCGAGAGCTCAGCAGCTCCGACAGCACCCGCTCGGGCGTAAGCGCAGGCCACAGCTCGTCGAGGATGTCGGCGACTGCTCCCGATTCGTCAATTTCGTCACGTAAGTCGGCAACGTCGGTCACGGACAGCAGGTTCTCGCCGCCCAGCGGGTCGGCGCCGATGACCTCGGCCATCTGCGCGGCCAGGAGCTCCACCACGTGATCGCGGAAAATCGGCCGGGCCAGATTGTGGGGTTTCCGAGTCCGCCGCGCACGCGTGCGTGCAGTTTTCACCATGTCAGGTGTGATCGTCAGGGTGATGTTGTCGTTCCGGACTTCAAGAGGTTCCGCGGGGAGCTCCTGGTAGGCCCGCACGGCTTCGCGCAGGATAGTGAGCATCTCAATCGAGCCCTTAACTTCCTGCGCAACCAGGGGTTCGGGGTTGTGTCCGTCGATAAGCGCGTTGGAACCGCGCACGCCGGGGTAGAGATCGGCAATGGTGGTCAGTACCACGCCCGTTTCGCCGAGGCTCGGCAGCACGCGCGAGATGTAGTCGAGGAAGGTTGTGTTCGGGCCGATGATGAGGACACCGGTTTTCGCCAGTTGATCGCGGTAGGTATAGAGAAGCCATGCGACGCGATGCAGCGCCACTGCCGTCTTGCCTGTGCCGGGACCGCCCTGGACGACCAGGGTGCCGCGGGTGGAGTCGCGGATGATGAGGTCCTGCTCGCGCTGAATGGTCTCCACAATGCCGCGCATATGGCCGGTGCGCGCTTGATTCATGACCTCCCGCAGGACCGATTCGCCACCGACGCCCGCTTCAACTTCGGTCTCGTGTGCGCTGTCGGCTTCCTCGCCGGAGAGCCATTCGTCGTCAATGCTGCGGACCTTCCGGCCGTGAGTGCGCAGGTGTCGGCGCAGACTGACTCCCTCGGGATGCGCGGTCGTGGCCAGGTAAAACGGGCGCGCACCGTCGGCACGCCAATCCATGATGACCGTGCGGTAGTCGTCGTTTTCATCGGACAGGCCGATTCGCCCGATGTATCGCTTATCGACGGTCGCCCCCGGCCCTTCCTCTGCCAAAGGATTGTCGGGGTCTGTGTCATCGATATCGATTCGACCAAAGACCAGGCCAATCTCGGCTGAGCGGTAGCGGTCCAGATTAGCCTGTAGTCGGTGGTATTCCACCTCGCGTTCAACGCGGGCTTGCGGGTCTGGGTCGTCGATGAGCATGACCTGGCGCAGGTACTCTTGGTCGCGCTCGCGTGCCCGGTCGAGGAAGCTGAACGCACGATCGACGTAGGCCTGTTCGGCAGCGAGGGTACTCTCTTCTTCTCGCTGTGGTGCTGAACTTGCCTGGTCCGGCAGACCTGCCTGGCCAGTGCGGCCAATGCGGCCTGTCTGGTCCTGCCCGGGCTCGGATGCGCGCGACGCCAACCTGGTCTCCTCAACGAATCGCAAAATTAGTGCTAACTGATGTGCTGAATGAATATAAAAATATGAAAACGCTCCCGCACGCGTAGTGGCGTGGGGAGCGTTTAAGTATACCGCTTTAACTGCGGCAGCAAACTTACTGCAGGCGCTTCTGCGCCTTCTTTGCGGACTTCTTGGCCTCCTTGGAAGCCTTGGCTGCGCGCTTGCGCAGTTCCTTGCGCTGCTTGCGAGTGTCCTTCTTGAGATCCTTGCCCAGGTCCTCGGCATAGTCGCGCGCGTCCTCAGCGAGCTCGGTGGCCTTGGCAATCCAGTCGTCCTTGTTGTCCTCGACGTAGCTCTTAGCGGTGTCGAAGGCGTCGGTGAGCTGCTCGCGCCAGCCGTCCTTGTTGTCCTCGACGTATTCACGAGCGCCATCGGTGGCCTCAGAAGCGCGGTCGCGGAGCAGGCCGGCCTTTTCGCGGACGTTCTCGCCGGCGGAAGCGAAGGCTGCGCTGATTTCCTCAGTGCGCTGCTCGGTTTCAGACTTGGTCGGCAGGGCAGCCTGAACCTTCTTGTTCAGCTGCTTGCCTGCCTTCTCAGCGCGCCAAGCGACACCCGGCTTGCCGTCGGTGTCAGCAGTAGCCAGGAAGAGGCCGCCCAGCAAACCGATGTCGGTCAGGAAACCAGTGCGGCGAGCCGCCTTCTCCTTCGAATCCTGGGTTTCCCAGAATGCGTGGCGAGCGAGCATCGTCGGAACTTGTGCAGCGACCAGAGCGGTGGCGGACAGGCGTGGGGCCTTACCCAGAGCGTAGAGGGAACCCGCAGCAACCTTGGTGCCAGCGACGACCTGGACAACCAGCTTCTCGCTATTTGGCACGTACTTGTTGTACTGGTTCGGGGTTACGGAGCGGACGCGGGCAATCAGGTCGCGTGCGCCCTCTTCATGATCCTTCTGGTTCATCAGCGTGTCGACACCGTCGGCAACGAAAACCGAGGCCAGCATTGGTCGGGCAAACTTGCGAATCATCTAAATTCCATCTCCTTTGTCGTCCAGGTGAAACCGTGTTTTTGGCCATCTGGTCGCTGTAATTCACTATTAATCCTACGCAGCCCGGCCTATTTATGTCGCGGGAATGACGAGTTTTTCAGAAGCTCCGGCTGCATCCAGCGCTGCCAACCACACTCATCCAGCACTACCGACCACGCTCATCCAGCGCTACCAACCACGCTGGCGCCAGTTCTCGACCTCGGGGCTCTCGACACCAACTGTGGTGTCTTTGCCGTGGCCGGGGTGAATCACCGAGTCGGCGGGGTAGACGTGAAAGAGGCGGCTCTCGACATCGTCGATAAGCTGCGTGAAATCCTCGGGCGAGTACGTTTTGCCGACACCGCCTGGGAAGATGCTGTCACCGACGAAGAGGTGGTGTGACGGGGTGTCGTCGGAAAGCGCGCCGGCCTCCTTGGCGGACAGGTCGAGGCAGAGACCGCCCTTGGTGTGTCCGCGCAGGATGAACGTGGGCAGCGTGATGCCCTGGCCGAACGTGATGGTCTCGCCGCCGTCGAGCTGCTGGTCGGCGGGCTCGGGAATGTCGGCAGCGTCGAGGCTGGACGTGATGTGGCGGGCCGGGAATGCCTGTAGAAGTTCGCCGAGCGCCTGGACGTGATCGCCGTGGGAGTGCGTGGTGACAATCGTGCGCACCTGCGCGCCGACGTGCTCAACCAGGCGGATTAGGTGCTCGGCGTCGGTGGCGGCGTCGATAAGTAGAGAACTGTCGGGCTCGCGGGAGTCGACCAAAAGGTAGACGTTGTTGTCCATCGGTCCGACGGAGGTCTTATAAATAGTGACATTGCCGTAGTCAATGCGCTCAACGCCGCGCGTGCTCGGCGAGTTGGAGTAGGGGCTGATTGTAATGTCGTCGTTCATGCGCCCCAGGGTAATGAGGTGTCTGTCGGCGCGCTAGGAGCGCAACGTAACCACGAGTCTCTGAACACATGTGCGAAAAATTGGTTATGGGCTGTAGACTAGTCGGCAGTGAATCGTCGACGAATTGAGGTTTCCCACTGTGGCTGAACGTCTAGTGGTCAGAGGCGCCCGCGAGCATAACCTGCAGGGTGTTGACATCGATTTGCCCAGAGACAAGATGGTGGTTTTCACCGGTCTGTCGGGGTCGGGTAAATCGTCACTGGCATTTGACACAATTTTCGCCGAGGGCCAGCGCCGTTACGTGGAGTCGCTGAGCTCCTATGCGCGCATGTTCCTGGGGCAGATGGAAAAGCCCGATGTAGAGATGATTGAGGGGCTCTCGCCGGCGGTGTCGATCGACCAGAAGTCGACGAACCGCAACCCGCGCTCGACCGTCGGAACCATCACTGAAGTGTATGACTACCTGCGTCTTCTCTACGCGCGCACCGGTACTCCGCACTGTCCGACCTGTGGGGAAGTAATCTCCTCACAGACTCCACAGCAGATCGTCGATCAGGTCATGGAAATGCCGGAGGGCACCAAATTCCAGGTCCTCGCACCCGTCGTGCGCACGCGCAAGGGTGAATTCGTCGACCTATTTGAACGCCTCGCATCTGAGGGCTACGCGCGTGTCATCGTCGACGGCGAAATGCATCGCCTAACGGATCCGCCGAAGCTGAAGAAGCAGGTCAAGCATGACATTGACGTGGTTATTGACCGCCTCCAGGTGAAGGAGTCGCAGCAGCGCAGGCTCACCGATTCCGTCGAAACGGCGCTTCTGCTTGCCGACGGCGTCGTGGTCATCGACGCAGTCGGGCTAGAGGCAGATGACCCGCGTCGTACCCAGCGATTCTCGGAAAAGATGGCCTGCCCGAATGGGCACCGCATTGCTATCGATGAGCTGGAACCACGGTCGTTTTCCTTTAACTCGCCGTACGGTGCCTGCCCGGAGTGCGACGGCATTGGCACCAAGCTGGAGGTGGACACGGACCTGGTCATTCCAGATCCGTCACTGCCGACGATTGAGGCGATTGCGCCGTGGCGGCAGACGCTGAACAAGAAGTACTTTGAAAAGCTGGTTGAAGGCCTCGCCACCGAGATGAGCTTCGACCCGACCACGCCTTTCGAAGACCTCACAGCGCCGCAGCGCAAGGCCCTGCTGCATGGTTCCAGCCACAAGGTCACGGTGCGTTACCGCAATCGCTACGGCCGTACTCGCCAGTACACCGCACCTTTCGAAGGCGTGATGCCGTACCTGCACCGCAAGCTGTCACAGGCGGAGAGCGACTCTCAGAAGGAGCGTTTCCAGGGGTACATGCGTGAGGTGCCGTGCCCGGCATGTAGCGGTACTCGTTTGCGTCCGGAGATTCTTTCGGTGACGTTGGATTCGGCGGAGTTCGGGCAGAAGAATATTGCCGAGCTGACAGAGCTATCGGTTCACGATGGCTCGGCATTCCTGAATTCGCTGACTCTGGGCAAGCGCGAGGAAATGATTGCCGGGCGTGTTCTGCGTGAGGTGCAGGCTCGTCTGAAATTCCTGCTTGACGTTGGCCTGGATTA
Organism: Corynebacterium sp. MSK012; assembly: GCF_030232435.1. Taxonomy (NCBI): domain Bacteria; kingdom Bacillati; phylum Actinomycetota; class Actinomycetes; order Mycobacteriales; family Corynebacteriaceae; genus Corynebacterium; species Corynebacterium sp. MSK012. The sequence continues at coordinate 26,820 of NZ_JASPJU010000016.1, read as the reverse complement.
TCTGTCCCTGTCTCGTTCGGCAGGCACGCTGTCCGGTGGTGAAGCGCAGCGAATTCGTCTGGCCACACAGATTGGCTCGGGGCTCGCTGGCGTGCTCTACGTCTTGGATGAGCCCTCGATTGGTCTTCACCAGCGTGATAACAACCGTCTAATCAAGACTCTGAAAAACCTGCGCGACCTGGGCAATACCCTGATTGTGGTCGAGCATGATGAGGACACGATTCGCGAGGCCGATTGGCTGGTCGACATTGGGCCAAAGGCCGGTGAATACGGTGGACAAATCGTCTACCAGGGTGAACCGTCTGGCATCGTTGACTGCGAGGAATCACTGACAGGTGCGTATCTCTCGGGTCGTCGGGTATTGGCGGTGCCGGAGAACCGTCGTGCGATTGATAAGTCGCGCATGGTGACGGTCAAGGGCGCTCGCGAAAACAACCTGAAGAAGATTGACGTGAAGTTCCCCCTCGGCGTGTTGACCTGCGTTACGGGTGTTTCCGGGTCCGGCAAGTCCACCTTGGTCAACGAAATCCTGGCCAAGGTGATGAGCAACGAGCTCAACGGTGCTCGTCAGGTGCCGGGTCGACACAGCCGCGTGGAGGGGTTGGATCAGCTGGACAAGCTGGTGCAAGTTGATCAGTCGCCGATTGGTCGCACCCCGCGTTCCAACCCAGCGACGTACACCGGTGTGTTCGACAAGATCCGCAACCTCTTCGCCGAGACGCAAGAGGCCAAGGTTCGTGGCTATAAGCCCGGTCGATTCAGCTTCAACGTCAAGGGCGGCCGCTGTGAGGCGTGTAAGGGCGACGGCACCATCAAGATTGAGATGAACTTCCTGCCGGACGTCTATGTGCCTTGCGAGGTTTGCCACGGCGCGCGCTACAACCGCGAAACGCTGGAGGTTCGTTACAAGGGCAAGACCATCGCTGAGGTTCTGGACATGCCCATCTCCGAGGCAGCGGAGTTCTTCGAGCCGATTCAGTCGATTGCGCGTTATCTCAATACGCTTGTCGACGTCGGCCTGGGCTATGTCCGTCTCGGGCAGGCGGCAACCACACTCTCGGGCGGTGAGGCTCAGCGTGTAAAGCTGGCCAGTGAGCTGCAGAAGCGCTCCAATGGCCGGACGGTCTACATCTTGGATGAGCCGACCACGGGGCTGCATTTTGAGGACATCCGCAAGCTCATGTTGGTGTTGCAGGGCCTGGTGGACAAGGGCAACACCGTCATTGTCATTGAGCACAATTTGGATGTCATCAAGTCTGCGGATTGGATCATCGACATGGGGCCGGAAGGCGGCTCCGGCGGTGGCACCGTGGTTGTAGAGGGCACGCCGGAGGATGTCGCGAACTGTTCCGGCTCCCACACCGGGCAGTACCTGAAGCCGCTGCTTAAGTAGCTTAGGTAGTCGGCTCGTTTCCGTCGGAAATTCCAGGACCGTCGGTGCGGGTGATGCCTTCCATTCTGTCAGCAGCGGGGTCGGCATCTGCTGCGCCGCTCGCACCGGCAGCGTCGGCAGCAGCGCCGGCAGCGTCAGTATCGCTGGCGGTGCCGTCACGCTCCGGTGCCGCCGGCTCCTCGGCACTCTTCTGCTTCGCCCCGGAGACCGCCATGGCCAGCAGAATCAGACCACAGCCGAGGAACGCCAAGGCGCGGATAACGCCATCGAGCGTTGCCATGTCGTAGAAGATCAGCTTGACGATAGACAGCGCCGCAATCGTCAAACCCGCTGCCAGTCGCGCCGGAATGTGGTGGAACCTCTTCGATAGCACCAGCATGCCGGCAATCGTGGCCCAGAAAATACTCAGCAACATGTGTGCAGCGTTGAAGCTCACGCCAATAGTCGTGAGCAGCACGATAAATGGCATACCCAGTGCAGCCAGGCCAATCAGTGCAAAAGCTGGCGGTAGCTGCGACCTCGCTGCCGTCACGGCCAGGCCGACGTCGGCGCACAGCAGGAACAACAGCGAAAGCATTTCTGCCCACGTTGCCGAGTAATCAGCTGCAGCACCGGCATTCAACGCTGCGGGCAGGATGTAGAGGTGTACTACCGTTGCGCCGAGCAGCCAGGTCAGTGCCGCAATCTTTGTATATGGTGCGACGGCATCCCGGGTTGGTTCAGGAGCCTGTAGTCGTGTGCCAATCGCGCCGTGCTTCGGTGCTGTGGCCAGCGCCCAGACAAAGAGCGCGGCACCGATGGAGATTGGGATGAGACCCCAAGTGTGGGTTCCAGTATCGGCTCCTGAGCTCCTTTCCGGGCCCGCCACCGCGAGCGCTAGCCAGGGCAGAATTGCCGTGGCCAAGGCCAATGGTGCGAGATAGCGGAAGATGGCACGGTTCCAAAGGAATACTGCAGCAATTGCGATGAACAGCACGAATCCGCCGTAGAACAGCAACCAGAGGCTGGAGGTGGACTGTGTGGCGTTGACCGTTGGGACTGCAGCTACAACCGGAGTCGAGAAGGCAACTACTGACGTGATGGTGACCAGATCGTCTTCCCAGGTGCTGGTTTCCGAAGGCTCGTCGTCAAGCTCGGGAGTGAGTTGGCGAGCCAACGCCAGCGGGCCGAACTGGGCAAACACGAAAAGTGCAATGGTGAGTGCGGCGATTGCGGGCATCACCAGTGCATTGTTGGTCGTGATTACGCCGATGAGAACGTTTGCGCCGAGCAGGAATGCGACTACGTACTTCCGGAAGGGGACGTTCAGGAGGCAGGCGATAGCGGCGATGACCATCAGTTGAAGGGTGATTTGCGCGAGCGAGGAGCTCAGCGGGCGGGCGTGGAAGTCGAGGCCGATCGTCGCCCACAGCATTAATCCGGTGTTGATTGTGATTGTCCACGCCGCGGTTGCACTCGACTTCGTCCACCGCGCGCCGTATAGACCGACTGCGGCGAAAGGCAGCATAATGACCAGCGTCGCGGCCACCGGAATCCAGTCGAGGAGGTAGGACATCGACATCGTTGTCAGGTGCGCAGCGGCTAGTGATGTCGCAATCAACGCCGTCACACCAGCAGGCGGTGCTTGACGACGGTGCGCTCGCACAGCCGCGACCGCGAGCACGGCGGCCAACAAGTAAGCCAGGACCACACGACCGGCTGGTCCGATCAGGCCGGATTGGATTGCGACCGCGACGAAAAATGCGATACCGGCAGCGGTGATGAGACCACCGAAGATGGCGATGATTCTGATGATTGCCTTCTCGTTGCGCCACCAGGGCTCGCGAGGTTCGCGCGGTGCCTCTGGCAGCTTCGGTGGCGGGGTGGAGTCTGTGGGAGAAGACTGTGGCGACTTCGAATCCCGCCGCCATTGGTGGGCAGAGGGGAAGCCGAACATCGGCTGCGCAGTTGCGTCGCTCTGTGGCAGGGGTGCTGGTTGGTTCCGCCAGTCAGCTTGCGTTGGCGGTGGTGGCACCTGCATCTGCTGAGACTGCTGGGGATACTGCGGTGTGGTCAGTGCCTGCTCAGCCTGCGGTTCCCAACGGGGAGGAGGCGCCTGCTCTAGTGGCGGACTGTGTGCTGGCGGCGGTTGCGGATTGTGTTGAGGTGTCCCTTGAGGTGCAGCATGGGGCGGCGCTTGAGGTGCTGGCGCAGATTCCGCTCCCGTAGTGTGAGGCGCGTGCGGTACGGCCGGGGCCTGCTCGCTTGCCTGCGAGAGGCGTACCTGCCAAGTATGAGTCAGCTGAGCCAGACGAAGCGAGCTAGCTTCGAGATCTGCCAGAGCATGGGAAAGCTCTGAGACGGAGTCGCCGGTCAGGACAAAATCGCCGGTCGGAGGCTTGTCGTATCGGGCGGAATGCTGATTAGGATCGGTGTTCTCGGCTTTAGGGCCAAAGCCGTTGGAGCCAGTATTCATGGTGACGACTTTAATCGTGTTTGGCCTAAAAACTATGGAGAGAATCTACCAATCTGATTACAATTCGGATTGCACTTTTAAGTGCTCGGTAGGGTGCCGGGGAGCTGGTAGTGAATAACCTGGCGCAAAAGCCGGTTTTGGTATGCGAGAACAGCTGTGTTAACATCTCGTCTACGACCGCCAGAATGCGATGCTTGCTGCCTTCGGGGAGCATTTAGTTGCATTCGGCAGCGAAGAGGATTTAAGTCCCACCCTAGGTGCGCCAAAGAACTACGGTAGCGCCGGGGTCCACCCTAATCGGTGATGTCACATCGCACGATTGGAAGGCGTCCTTATACAGTGTGTAGTAATCCGCTGTAGACGCGTGGCTTTTCTTCCTTTCCCGCTTGCTATCGCGGTTTGAAACGAAGATTGTTCAGGTTCAACCTAGGAGGCCACATCAGCGCTGAAGCTCGTATTAACGAGGATATTCGAGTACCGGAAGTCCGCCTTGTAGGACCGAATGGTGAGCAGGTGGGCGTTGTCCGCACCGGTGACGCACTCAAGCTCGCTTACGAAGCAGACCTTGATCTGGTTGAGGTTGCTCCGCGAGCAAAGCCGCCGGTCGCCAAGATTATGGACTACGGCAAGTTCAAGTACGAACAAGCCCAGAAGGCACGCGAGGCTCGAAAGAACCAGCAGCAGACTGTGGTCAAGGAGCAGAAGTTCCGTCCGAAGATTGATGACCACGACTACGAAACCAAGAAGAACAACGTTGTTCGTTTCTTGGAGAAGGGTTCGAAGGTCAAGGTCACGATTATGTTCCGTGGCCGTGAACAGTCTCGTCCAGAACTGGGATTCCGCCTGTTGGAGCGTCTGGCCGCCGATGTCGAAGAGTACGGCACCGTCGAGTCTCGCCCGAAGCAGGACGGTCGCAACATGACTATGGTCCTGGGGCCGGTTCGGAATAAGGGTAAGAAGTAACCGACCTGACCAGAAATGGTTGTAAACGAGATTTTTGCGCCACGAGCGTCAAAGATCGGTAGGGGAGAGTTTTAACATGAAGCAGAAGACCCACAAGGGCACCGCAAAGCGCATCAAGGTTACCGGTTCCGGCAAACTGCGCCGCGAGCAGGCTAACCGCCGCCACCTCCTGGAGGGCAAGCCGTCCACTCGTACCCGTCGCCTGAAGGGCACCACGGACGTTGCTAAGTCGGACGTCAAGCGCGTCAAGCGTCTGCTGGGCAAGGCTTAATTTTTCAAGTCTCGTCCCAGGGCAATCGCCCTCTTAATTTCACTAGTTCTTAAAGACAACGAAAAGGAAGTATCACCGTGGCACGTGTGAAGCGGTCTGTTAACGCTAAGAAGAAGCGTCGCGAAGTTCTCGATTCCGCAAAGGGCTACCGTGGTCAGCGCTCTCGCCTGTACCGCAAGGCCAAGGAGCAGATGCTCCACTCCAAGACTTACGAGTTCCGCGATCGCCGCCACCGTAAGGGTCAGTTCCGTCGTCTGTGGATTCAGCGCATCAACGCTGCTGCCCGCGCTAACGACATCACCTACAACCGCTTCGTCCAGGGCCTGAACCTGGCTGGCGTTGAGGTTGACCGTAAGAACCTGGCTGAGCTGGCTGTCAACGACCCGCAGGCATTCGCTGCTCTGGTCAAGGTCGCTAAGGACGCTCTGCCGGAGGACGTCAACGCTCCTGCTGCTAAGTAAAGCAGCTACGAGGTCACTCGTACGTAGCGTCGGCAAGCGCCTGCGACTGGCAGTGCGGTCTTGCCAACATCTTTGAAAAACCACCGTCGATTGGGTTAACGAATAACCTCGGCGGTGGTTTTTCGTATCCGCACTGGCAGTTATGAATCCCGAGCCGCATCACTAGGATTAATCACTATGAACTCTGCGCTGTACTTCAACGACGAGCCGTTTACTCCTCGCACTCCACGCGTCTCGGCGGCTATTCAGCTCCACCGTGCGGCCAAGCGGAAGAAGGCCGGGCGCTTCCTCGTCGAGGGCTTCAATTCCGTCGATGCAGCTATCCGCGCAGAGGCTGTCGTGGAAGTTTTCGTCACGGCAGCCGCCGCCGAGCAGTTCCGTGAGCTGCTCACGGGGTATCTCGAATCTGGGACGCAGCGTAAGTCTGTTTCGCTTATCGACGACTCCGCCGCCCGCTCTTTGAGTGAAACTGTCACCACCACCGGACTCTTCGCCGTCTGTGACACTAATGCGGTGTCCACTTCGTTGGAAGAGGCTATTGAGGTTGGAAAGCGGTCCGGCTGTCTGGTGATTCCGGTGGAGTGCAATGACCCGGGTAATGTCGGCACGATTGTGCGTATGACTGACGCCCTCGGCGCTGGCGCGGTTATCCTTGCTGGCGATTCGGTCGATCCTTTGAACTCTAAGGCTGTGCGTTCCTCGGCAGGTTCTGTTTTTCATACCCCTGTCGCACGCGAGCGCGATATTGATGTCGTTATGGAGAAAGTCAGGGAAGCGGGCTTTACCACCCTCGCCACGGCGATGGATGGCGCTCTCACTCTCGGCGTTGATGCGCTTCCCGACGGTCCCGTCGCCTGGCTTTTCGGCAACGAAGCACATGGCCTGTCGGAGGAGATTACGGCCTCGGCGGGGGCAAGTGTGTCCATCCCTATTAAGGGCGAGGCGGAGTCGTTGAACCTCGCCACCGCAGCGGCCATGTGCCTGTGGGAGACGGTCCGGGGTAAGTAGGAAACCTCGATGGTGAGGTGCGTGCACGTGTGCAGTTATCCTCGACTATGATTGTTCCATCACAAGAACTGATAGTCCTATATAGAAGTGGTTGACACGTGAGCGATTCGCCAAATCCTATCGATCTTTCCGAGGACGCCCTCCAGGCGGCTGCGCAGAAGGCCACGGATGCCTTTGATGCTGCCGGCAATCTGGATGAGCTTTCTGCCGCCCGCCGTGAGCACTTGGGGGATGAAGGGTACATTCCACAGGCTCGCCGCGCGCTGGGCTCCATTCCGAAGGCTGAGCGCAAGGATGCTGGTCGTCGCGTAAATGTTGTTCGCGGAGCCGTCGAAAAGCACTATGCTGAGCGACTTGCGGTGCTGGAGGAAGAGGAAAACGCGCGTCGTCTGGTTGCGGAGCGTATCGACGTGTCGGTGGACACCACGCGGGGTCAGCGTGGCGGTATGCACCCAATTACCATTCTGTCCGAGCAGATCGGTGACATCTTTGTGGGCATGGGCTGGGAAGTTGCCGAGGGGCCAGAGGTCGAAGCCGAGTACTTCAACTTTGACGCGCTGAATTTCCTGCCGGATCACCCGGCTCGTACTCTGCAGGATACTTTCCACATTGCGCCGGAAGGATCCAAGCAAGTGCTACGTACGCACACCTCGCCGGTCCAGGTTCGCACTCTGCAGTCACGTGACCTGCCGATTTACGTTATCTGCCCGGGCCGTACCTTCCGCACCGATGAGCTCGACGCCACCCACACCCCGGTCTTCCACCAGGTGGAGGGACTCGCTGTGGACAAGGGGCTGACCATGGGGCACCTGCGCGGCACGCTGGACCACATGGCCAAGGCGCTGTTCGGTCCGGAGACCAAGACCCGCATGCGCACCAACTACTTCCCGTTCACTGAGCCGTCCGCTGAGGTTGACGTCTGGTTCCCGAATAAGAAGGGCGGCGCAGGCTGGATCGAGTGGGGTGGCTGCGGCATGGTCAACCCGAACGTGCTGCGGGCCTCTGGCATTGACCCGGAGGTGTACTCGGGCTTCGCGTTCGGCATGGGTCTGGAGCGCACCCTGCAGTTCCGCAATGGCCTGACCGACATGCGCGACATGGTCGAAGGCGACGTCCGCTTCACGCAGCCGTTCGGTATCCGCGGCTAATTCACTGACCTACAGATTAGGAGTTTTACTTACATGTTCATTCCACAGTCGTGGGTCACTGAAATCGTTCGCGGCCCAGAGAACACCATCAACCTAGACTGGTCCGTCACTCCGGACGAGCTGGATGAGGGCTTCGTCCGCGTTGGTTTTGAAACCGAGGGGCACGAGCCGCTGGAGAAGGTCGAGGGGCCGCTGGTTTTCGGTCGCGTCGACCACATTGAGGAGCTCGAGGGCTTTAAGAAGCCAATTCGCTTCTGTCAGGTCAATGTCGGTGATGCCAATGGCACCGGCGAGCTGCAGGAGATCATCTGTGGTGCCCGCAACTTCGAAGAGGGCTCCATTGTTATCGTCGCACTGCCGGGCTGCGTGCTGCCGGGTGGGTTCGAGATTTCCGCACGGAAGACTTACGGCAAGGTTTCCAACGGGATGCTGTGCTCCGAAGCTGAGCTGGGCATGACCGATTCCTCCGCCGGTATTCTCACGCTGCCGTCGGCCCCAGCTGAGCTGGGTTCGTGCGCCAAGGAGTTCATCGGTCTCGATGACGAGAAGTTCGAGGTCAACATCACTCCGGACCGCGGTTACGCGCTATCGGCCCGCGGTTTGGGCCGCGAGATCTGCTCCGCCTTCAACCTCGACTTCGCCGATCCGGCCAAAGTCAAGGAGCTGCCGGTCGAAGGTGAGGTCCTGAACGTCACCATCGACGAGGACACCGACACCCGCCGCTTTGGTTTGCGCCGTGTCACCGGCATCGACCCGAACGCCGAGACCCCGTGGTGGATGCGCCGCCGCCTGCTGCTGGCTGGTCAGCGTCCGGTCAACGTGGCCACGGACGTCACCAACTACGTGATGCTGCTGCTCGGTCAACCGATGCACGCTTTCGATGGTTCCAAGATCGCTGGTGGCCTGCACATCCGCAACGCTAAGGCCGGCGAGACTCTGACCACTCTCGACCACGTGGACCGCAAGCTCGACCCGGCGGACGTTGTCATCTGCGATGACAATGGTATTCAGTCGCTGGCCGGCATCATGGGTGGTCTTACCTCCGAGATCGCCGACGACACCACCGATGTGGTCTTCGAGGCCGCCAACTGGTCGCCGCTGCATGTCTTCCGCAGTGGTCGCCGCCACAAGCTGAGCTCCGAGGCTTCACGACGTTTCGAGCGCGGCGTGGACACCGCTCTGGTCGAGCCGGCTCTGGATCTGGCCTGCCAGCTGCTCGCTGACATCGCCGGCGGCACTATCGACACTGGTCGCACCCTGCTCGGTGAGGTTGCCACCATGCCGACTATTGACTTTGCCGTCAACCGCGCCAGCGAAGTTGCGGGCGTTGATTACCCGCGTGAGACCGTCATTGGACGCCTGCGCGAGGTCGGTTGCGAGGTCGTCGACAACGGTGACCGCCTGGCTGTCACTCCGCCGACCTGGCGCTCCGACCTGACCATGTCCGCTGACCTGGTTGAGGAAATCCTGCGTCTGGAAGGTCTGGAAGACATTCCGGTTATCCTCCCAATCGCCCCGGCCGGTCGCGGTCTGACTGAGCGTCAGCTGCGCCGCCGCTTCGTCGGTCACGCGCTGGCCCACAATGGCTACCTGGAGATTCTGCCGACACCGTTCATTGCCAACGATGTCTTCGACGTCTGGGGCCTGGACGCTGATGACCCGCGTCGTAACACCGTCAAGGTCATCAACCCGTTGGAGTCCGACCATGCTCAGCTGGGCACGACTCTGCTGCCGTCCATGCTTGAATCGCTGAAGCGCAATGTTGCTCGCGGCCAGGTCGACCTGTCGCTCTACGGTGTGGAGCAGGTATCCATCGAGCGCGGTAACGGTGTCTCGCCGATGCCGTCTACCGCGGGTCTGCCGAGCGAGGCCGAGCGCGCCGAGCTGCTGGAGTCGCTGCCGGAGCAGCCGCTGCACGTCGCCACTGTCGCCTGCGGTCGTATCCGCCTGGATAGCCCGTGGGGTGACGAGGCCGCGTACACCGTCGCGGACGCCATCGAAGCCGCGCGCATTGTTGCCCGCGCTGCCAACGTCGAGCTGGAGATCCGCAACGCTGAGGTGCTGCCGTGGCACCCGGGCCGCTGCGCTGAGCTGCTTGTCGACGGCGAGGTCGTCGGCCACGCCGGTGAGCTGCACCCGAAGGTATGCAAGGACGCTGGTCTGCCGGAGCGTACCTGCGCTATGGAGATTAATCTCGATGCACTGCCAGTGACTGAGCACCTGCCGGCGCCGGTACTCAGCCCGTTCCCGGCTGTCCACCAGGACGTCGCGCTTGTTGTCAGCGATGAGGTCTCCGCCGCAGAGGTGGAGAAGACTCTGGTGGAGGGTGCTGGTGAGCTCCTCGAATCCATTCGTATCTTCGATGTTTACCGTTCCGAGCAGATGGGCGAAGGCGTTCGCTCACTGGCGTACTCCCTGCGTTTCCGCGCGCCGGACCGTACGCTGAAGGAAGAGGAAGCTTCCGCAGCTCGCGAGGCGGCCATTGAGCTGGCCACTACCCGTCACGGCGCTCAGCTGCGTGGCTAAAAGGGGAGACCACAGGGAGAGATACCCATGATTGGCATCTTGCGGCACTGCGGCAACAGGCTGAATAGCGCAGAGGCACGAGAGCAGCGCGTTGGAGTGCGCGCGGTGAGCAGCGCGAAGCCTGCGGCGACTGTGGCTGCAGCTGCTGTCACGGCAGGTCTGTTGCTCACCGGCGCGCCGAGTGCGGCTGCGCTGGTTGGCGGGGAGGCTGCTGCGCCTAGTGTGGCGGCGGACTCCGTGGTGTCAATCATGGTCCAGACCAGTCCCCATACCGGAAACTTTTGCACGGGAACTGCAATCGCCCCGCAGTGGGTAATGACCGCCGCCCACTGCGTGCGTGATGTCCCGCAGCAGGCTGGGGAAGTAGAGGTCGGTTTCGGTCAGGATTCCCACCGTGTTCCTATCGATAGCTGGGAAATTGCGCCCACCGGTGACGTAGCGCTTGTTCACCTTGCGGGCGACGCAGCTCTTCCGGGGTATCCCGCAATGGAACGTCGTCAAGCGTTTTCGGAGCAAGAAACGGCAGGCACGGTCTATGGGCGATCGCTGCTCGGCGATGTTGCGGATGGCTCGCTGCCGTCGGCGACCGTCACCGCTTCGATGTGTCCGGTGAAGTATCAACAATGCGTGCGGGAAGACTCCGTGTTGGCGCGCATGGAGCGCCCCGCGGCGTTGCAGGTAGGCGATTCGGGCGGACCGCTTTTTATCGACGGCCAGCTAGCGGCGGTGTTCTCGGGCGCGGTGGCTTTTGATGGCAGCGTGGCACCGGAGGAATCGGGTTACTATCTCTACACCACGACGTCATCGGTGGCGCAGTGGGCAGATGGCGTGATGAGCCAGGAGCCAAGCGTCGTAGTTGAATAGTCCGGCGTTGAGTAATCCGGCGCGCTGATTGAATGGCCGGCTCGGCGAACCAGATGTATGTACCGACGACGGCGTTATATTCATAATTCACTCACGTCACATCGATAGAATTCCAGCACTTTGGCAACGAATTCTATGAATATCTTGCAACGCAGTGAATAAAAGTGTTGAATGTTTGGCATGAGTATTTCCGTTGCCATTGCTGGTGCGACCGGTTACGCAGGAGGAGAGATCCTCCGCCTCCTGTTGTCGCACCCGGCGTATCTTTCCGGCGAACTGACCATCGGCGCACTAACGGGAGCATCCAACGCGGGTGCCCGTGTGGGCGACATTATGCCTCATGTGGCACCTTTGGCTGATCGTCGTATTGAGCCGACTAATGGTGACACACTTGCCGGGCATGACGTGGTGTTCCTCGGCCTGCCCCACGGTCATTCGGCTGCGATTGCAGAGCAGTTGGGCGATGACACGGTGATTATTGACTGCGGCGCGGATTTCCGCCTGCAGGATGCCGATGAGTGGGAGCACTACTACGGCTCGGAGCACGCCGGTACCTGGACTTACGGTATTCCGGAGCTGCCGGGCAACAGGGAAGTAGTGGCTGCTTCCAAGCGTATTGCTGTGCCGGGTTGTTTCCCCACTGGCGGTACCATTACGGCACTGCCGGCAGTTGCAAAGGGTCTGGTCAAGCCGGATCTGTCCGTTGTTTCCGTCACCGGTACCTCCGGTGCGGGCAAGAAGGCAGCTGTGCCCCTGCTCGGGTCCGAGGTTATGGGCAATCTCCGCGCCTACAACACTGCGGGCAAGCACCGCCACACCGCAGAGTTCCTACAAAACCTCAAGCCGTACGCAGAGGCTCTCACCGTCAGCTTCACGCCGGTGCTCGCTCCGACGTCGCGCGGCATTCTCACCACCATCACCGCTCCGCTTGTCGACGGGGTGACGGAGGCAACCGCACGGGAGGCCTACCTCGAGTTCTACAAGGGTGAGCCGTTTGTGCAGGTGTTGGCCGAAGGGCTGCAGCCGCAGACGCAGTCGGTAATTGGCTCTAACTTGGTTCAGATTCAGGTTGAGGTAGATGAACGCGCCAAGCGTCTGGTGCTGACCTCGGCGATTGACAATCTGACAAAGGGCACCGGTGGTGCCGCAGTTCAGTGCATGAATTTGGTTACTGGACAGAATGAAACTGCAGGACTTCCATTGGTAGGAGTTGCCCCATGATGAAGGAAGAAAAAGAAGGTCTCGTCAACGTCGCTGGTGACGAAGGCGGCGTATGTGCACCTCAGGGGTTCGTGGCCAGTGGTGTCATTGCAGGCATCAAGGTCAGCGGAAACCCGGACATGGCGCTCATCGTAAACCAGGGGCCGGAGAAGACTGCTGCGGCTGTCTTTACTACCAACCGTGTCCAGGCTGCGCCGGTGACGGTATCCAAGAAGCACATCGCTGACGGCAAGCTGTCCGCTGTGGTGCTGAACTCGGGCAATGCCAACGCCTGCAATGGTCAGCCGGGTATTTCCGACGCCCTCGAAGTCTGTCAGAAGGTCGCAGATGAGCTCGGCGTCGATGTTACCGAGATTGGTACCTGCTCCACCGGCTTGATTGGTGACCGGCTGCCGATGGACATTGTTCTGGCAGGTGTGCCGAAGCTTTGTGAGAATCTGGGCAGCGATGCCGCCGCAGGTACGGCTGCAGCAGAAGCCATCTTGACCACTGACTTGGTGGCAAAGCAGGCCGTTGCGCATGGTGACGGATTCACTGTCGGCGCTATGGGCAAGGGTGTTGGCATGATTAGCCCGTCGATGGCCACGATGCTCGGTGTGATTACGACGGATGCGTCGGTAAGCGCAGAAATGGCGCACGAGGCTATTGCCAAGGCGAGCGAGGTTACGTTTAACCGCCTAGATATTGATGGCTCCACATCCACCAATGACACCGTCATCATTTTGGCCAACGGTGCCTCTGGTGTGAAGCCCTCGCAGGAGGAGCTCGACCAGGCAGTGCTCAGTGTGTGTGATTCCATCGCGCGCCAGATGCAGTCGGACGCCGAAGGCGTGACCAAGCGTGTGTCCGTGACCGTGCGTGGCACCGGTGGTGCTGAAGATGCTCTGGTAGCTGCTCGAATCATCGGCCGCGACAACCTCTTCAAGTGTGCGATGTTCGGTTCGGACCCGAACTGGGGTCGTGTGCTGGCGGCTGTCGGCACTGCACCGGTGGATATGGATCCGGAGCACATCACTGTTTCCTTCAACGGTCATGTAGTCTGTCGCGATACCGGTGGCACGCCTGATGCTCGTGAAGTGGATCTCTCCGGCAAGGACATTGCCGTGGAGGTTGACCTCGGTACTGGTAATCCGGAAGAGGCCACGATTCGTACGACTGACCTTTCCCACGACTACGTTCACATCAACTCGGCATATTCGTCGTAAAGGTTTTGAGGAGACTCTGCAATGGTTCACCAGTTGACCGAAGGGCTGTCCTTCGAACAGCGGGCACATGTGCTGGCGGAAGCACTGCCGTGGCTGCAGCACCACCGCGACAAGATTGTGGTGGTCAAGTACGGCGGTAACGCGATGACCGACCTGAAACTGAAGAAGGCCTTCGCGCAGGACATGGTTTTTCTGCGCACCGTGGGGGTGAAGCCGGTGGTTGTCCACGGTGGCGGCCCTCAGATTTCGTCGATGCTCAAGCGCCTGGGGCTGGAGGGAGAGTTCCGAGGCGGTTTCCGTGTCACGACTCCGGAGGTCATGGAAATTGTCCGCATGGTGCTCTTCGGGCAGGTCGGCCGTGAACTGGTGAACCTCATCAACGCCTACGGCCCCTATGCAGTGGGTACCTCTGGTGAGGACGGTGGCCTGTTCACTGGTACTCGACGAACGGTAAACGTCGGCGGCAAGGAAACAGATATCGGGCTGGTCGGCAATATCACCGAGGTGCACTCGGAAACGCTATTGGACCTGATTGATGCCGGACGTATTCCGGTGGTCTCTACGATTGCGCCGTCCGCTGATGGCAAAGAGGTCTACAACATCAACGCCGACACGGCAGCAGGTGCACTGGCATCGGCAATTAACGCGAACCGTTTGGTGATTCTGACTAATGTCGAGGGTCTCTACACGGATTGGCCGAACCGCGATTCGCTGGTGTCAAGGATTTCCACTTCGCATCTGCGAGAAATCCTCCCGACGCTGGATTCCGGAATGATTCCGAAGATGGAGTCCTGCCTGAACGCAGTGGATCAGGGAGTGCCTGCGGCCCACGTTATCGACGGCCGCCAGCCACACTCGGTGCTGCTGGAGCTGATGACTTCCGGCGGTATCGGCACAATGGTAGAGCCCGGATAAGGCAGAAAAGACGGACAAGAATTTACCGACATACATGTTAGGCAGGTCGAAAGACGACATGAGCGACTTCAAGCAGCAGTGGCAACACACGATGATGAACAATTACGGCACGCCGCGCATTGAGCTTGTGCAGGGTAAGGGCGCTATTGTCACGGATTCCGAGGGCAAGGAATACCTGGACCTGCTCGCCGGTATTGCAGTCAACGCGTTGGGTCACGCACATCCGGCCATCGTGGAAGCTGTGTCCAAGCAGATTTCCACGATGGGGCACGTGTCCAACATCTTCGCCTCTGAGCCACCGTTGGCACTGGGCGAGAAGCTCATTGAGCTCACTGGCTGGGACACTGATGACACCCGAGTTATGTTCTGCAACTCCGGCACTGAGGCCAATGAAGCCGCGTTCAAGCTGGCGCGGTTGACGGGGCGCAATCGCATTATCGCTACCCACCACGGGTTCCACGGCCGTACCATGGGCGCACTTGCCATGACCGGTCAGCCCGACAAGCGCACCCCGTTCGAACCGATGCCGGGTGGAGTCGAGTTCGTGCCGTACGGTGACATTGACTTCCTCACCAAGACCATCGAATCCGATCCGTTGGGTGTCGCTGCGGTGATTCTGGAACCAATTCAGGGTGAGACCGGTGTGGTCGCACCGCCAGAGGGATACCTCGCTGCCGTCCGCGAACTGACCAAGCGCTTCGACGTTCTCATGATTGTCGACGAAGTACAGACCGGCATCGGCCGTACCGGCCAGTGGTTTGCCCACCAGCACGATGGCATCGTGCCGGATGTTATGACCCTGGCGAAGGGGCTCGGCGGCGGCCTGCCGCTGGGTGCTGTCATCGCCAACGGCCGCGCAGCGGAACTGTTTACTCCTGGTGCGCACGGCACCACCTTTGGTGGCAATCCGGTCTGTGCCGCTGCCGGCCTGGCCGTCATCGAGACGCTGGAAGAAGAAAAGCTGCTCAATCGAGTCACCGAGAAGGGCAAGGTCCTGGCTCGCAAGCTCGCGTCGTTAAGCCATGTCGATCACGTGCGTGGTCGCGGCTTCATGCTTGGACTGGTGCTGCGCGAGAACCTGGCGAAGGAAGCGGTTAACGCCGGTTATGAACGTGGTGTCATTCTGAACGCTCCGCAGGCGAATGTGCTGCGTATTGTGCCGCCGTTGAACCTCAGCGATGAGGAAGTCAACCGCGCCGTCGAGTTGATTGATGCCTGCCTGAACGACGCCGTTGAGGCTGTCGCCAACAAAGGAAGGAATTAGAAACTGATGCTCCGTCATTTTCTCGCCGATGATGACCTGACTCCACAGGAGCAGGCTGAGGTGCTGCAGTTGGCTGCAGAGCTGAAGGTAGCGCCGTACTCCCGACGTCCGTTTGAGGGGCCACAGTCGGTTGCGGTGCTGTTCGACAAGACGTCGACTCGTACCCGTTTCTCCTTCGACGCTGGTATCGCAGCTCTGGGCGGCAACGCGATTGTGGTCGAAACCGGTAACTCGCAGATGGGCAAGGGCGAAACCTACCAGGACACCGCTGCTGTGCTCAGCCGCTTTGTCTCGGCAATTGTCTGGCGCACCTACGCGCAGTCAGGGCTGGAGGCCATGTCTGAGACCGCGACGGTGTCGATTGTCAATGCGCTTTCCGACGAGTTCCACCCGTGCCAGATTCTCGCTGACCTGCAGACCATCATCGAGCACAAGTGCCCGGAGGAAGGCCAGACGGGACTGCGTGGCAAGAAGGCTGTGTACTTCGGCGATGGTGCCAACAACATGGCCAACTCCTACCTTGTGGGCTTCGCCACCGCAGGTCTGGACGTCACCATCTGTGCACCGGAGGACTTCCAGCCGGAGCAGGTCTACGTCGACCGTGCCAAGAAGGTCGCGGAACAGACCGGAGCGGTCGTGTCCGTGACCGCGGACGTCGATGAGGCCATTGCCGGTGCCGACGTTGTCATCACCGATACCTGGGTCAGCATGGGGCAGGAGAACGACGGCTTGGATCGTCGTACTCCGTTCCTGCCGTACCAGGTCAACGCTGAGCTGATGGCCAAGGCAAATGAGGATGCCATCTTCCTGCACTGCCTGCCGGCATACCGCGGCAACGAAGTTACCGCCGAGGTCATCGATGGCCCGCAGTCGGTAGTCTTCGACGAGGCGGAAAACCGCATGCACGCTCAGAAGGCGTTGCTGACCTGGCTGGTGGAGAGGCAGTAAGGTCATGACCGCAGCACAACCAGGTTCTCGCACAGCTAGGCAGACGCGCATCGCTGACCTGCTGGCGCAGCATCACGTGTCCAGTCAGGTTCAGCTCGTCGAGCTGCTTGCCGACGAAGGCATTGAGATTGCGCAGGCGACGTTGTCCAGAGACCTCGATGAGCTGGGAGCCCGAAAGATTCGCGATGGAGCCAACGGTTCGCGGTATTCCATCGTCGAAGATGCACTCGCTGTCTCCAGCGGGGCAGTGGCCAGGATGCGGCGCGTTTTAGACGAGCTGCTGGTCTCCATTGATCATTCGGGCACCATCGCGGTTGTGCGTACACCACCGGGAGCCGCACAGTATCTAGCCAGTGTGATTGACCGTGCGGGACTCAAAGAAATCGTTGGCACAATTGCGGGAGATGACACCGTAATGTGCCTGGCTAGAGAACCACTTTCCGGCGCTGACCTAGCCCAGCGTCTAGCCGCCGGAACGAACCAGTAAACTATTCCACGAAATGCTTTAAAGCACCGATTAAAGGAGCGCTTACCCTATGACCAACCGGGTTATTCTTGCTTACTCTGGTGGCCTCGACACCACCGTTGCTATTCCGTACCTCAAGGAAATGACCGACGGCGAGGTCGTCGCAGTTTCCATCGATGTCGGACAGGGCGGCGAGGACATGGAGTCCGTGCGTCAGCGCGCTCTGGACGCCGGCGCTGTCGAAGCTGTCGTTGTCGACGCTAAGGACGAGTTCGCCGAGGAGTACTGCCTGCCGACCATTAAGGCCAATGGTCTCTACATGAAGCAGTACCCGCTGGTTTCTGCACTGTCTCGCCCGCTGATTGTTAAGCACATGGCGAAGGCCGCAGAGGAGTTCGGTGGCACTCACGTCGCACACGGCTGCACCGGTAAGGGCAATGACCAGGTCCGTTTCGAGGTTGGTTTCGCCAACACCGCCCCGGATCTGAAGATTATTGCACCGGCTCGTGACTTCGCTTGGACCCGCGACAAGGCTATTGCCTTCGCTGAGGAGAAGGGTCTGCCAATTGAGCAGTCCAAGTCCTCTCCGTTCTCCATTGACCAGAACCTCTTCGGTCGCGCCATTGAGACCGGCTACCTGGAGGACCTGTGGAACGCACCAACCAAGGATGTCTACGCGTACACCGAGGATCCGACCCTGAACTTCAGCTCCCCGGACGAGGTCATCATCTCCTTCGAGGACGGTAAGCCGACTGCCATCGACGGCAAGAAGGTTTCCGTGCTTGAGGCCATCGAAGAGATGAACCGCCGCGCTGGTGCTCAGGGCATCGGTCGTCTGGACATGGTTGAAGACCGCCTGGTCGGCATTAAGTCCCGCGAGATTTACGAGGCTCCGGGCGCAATTGCCATCATGACCGCACACGCAGCGCTCGAGGACGTCACCGTTGAGCGTGAGCTGGCTCGTTACAAGCGTCAGGTCGAGGGCGAGTGGGCCAACCTGGTCTACGACGGCCTGTGGTTCTCGCCGCTGAAGCGCGCGCTGGATGCCTTCATCGAGGAGTCCCAGAAGGGCGTTTCCGGTGACATCCGCATGGTCATGCACGCAGGTCACTGCAACGTCAACGGTCGTCGTTCGAACACCTCGCTGTACGACTTCAACCTGGCTACCTACGACGAGGGCGACACCTTCGACCAGACCCTGGCTCGCGGTTTTGTCGAGCTGCACGGCCTGTCCTCGAAGATGGCCGCAAAGCGCGACTTCAAACTGTAAAGCTTCTCCAGAGCGACTAGAGCGAAAGGCCTATTGGAAAAGACAATGGTCGAAAAGCACGGTACCAACGAAGGCTCCCTGTGGGGCGGCCGCTTTGCCGGTGGCCCGTCCGAGGCGATGGCCGCATTGAGCAAGTCCACCCATTTTGACTGGGTGCTCGCGCCTTACGACGTTCTTGCGTCCAAGGCCCACGCCCGAGTGCTGCATGCCCGTGGGCTGCTCAGCGATGCCGACTTTGACACCATGATCGAAGGCCTTGATCAGCTCGGTCGCGACGTTGCCTCCGGCGAATTTGGTCCAGAGCCGACAGATGAGGACGTCCACGGTGCCATGGAGCGCGGTCTGATTGATCGCGTCGGCCCGGAGGTCGGCGGTCGCCTGCGCGCTGGTCGTTCCCGCAATGACCAGGTGGCAACTCTGTTCCGCATGTGGCTGCGCGATGCCGTGCGCGGCGTTGCACTGGATGTCACTGACCTGGTTGCCGCCCTGGTGGCTCAGTCCAAGGCACATCCGGATGCCATCATGCCGGGCAAGACCCACTCCCAGGCAGCGCAGCCGGTATTGCTGGCCCACCAGTTGCTGGCTCACGCGCATCCGCTGCTGCGCGATCTGGACCGCATCCGCGATCTCGACCGTCGACTGGCTGTGTCCCCGTACGGTTCCGGTGCGCTCGCGGGATCTTCGCTGCACCTGGATCCGGAGGCCATCGCGGAGGAGCTCGGCTTCGACTCTGCCACGGACAACTCCATTGACGGCACTTCTTCGCGTGACTTCGCCTCTGAGGCGGCTTTTGTCTTCGCCCAGATTGCTGTGGACATGTCTCGCCTGGCAGAGGAAATCATCTACTGGGCCACCCCGGAGTACGGCTACGTCACTCTGGCTGATGCCTGGTCGACTGGATCCTCCATCATGCCGCAGAAGAAGAACCCGGACGTGGCAGAGCTGACCCGCGGTAAGACCGGTCGCCTGATCGGTAACCTCGCTGGTCTTATGGCCACGCTGAAAGCGCAGCCGCTGGCCTACAACCGTGACCTCCAGGAGGACAAGGAGCCTTTGGTGGACTCGGTTGAGCAGCTAACCTTGCTGCTGCCGGCCCTGACCGGCCTGGTGGCAACGCTGACCTTCCACGAAGACCGTCTGCGCGAGCTCGCTCCGGCGGGCTACACCCTGGCCACGGACTTGGCTGAGTGGCTGGTCCGCGAGGGCGTACCGTTCCGCGACGCTCACGAGGCATCCGGCCAGTGTGTCCGCATCGCAGAGTCCAAGGGCGGTATCGGTCTGGACGAGCTTTCCGACGAGGACCTCGCCGGTATCCACCCGGCACTGACTCCGAAGGTCCGTGAAGTGCTGACTATTGACGGTGCTGTCGCTTCCCGCGATACTCGCGGCGGCACCGCGGGTGTCCGTGTTGCAGAGCAGCTCGCTCGCGTTGACGAGAAGAATACCGAGCTGAAGCAGTGGGCTGAAAAGCCGGTTCGCGGCTAAAGCTGCTAGAGCTAGCAAACCTGCTAGCCCAGCTAACGCAGCTAATTAATCGGTGTGCGGTCAATCGACCGCACGCCGATTTTTTACAGCCCGGGGGGGGAGTAGAAAAACCAGCAACCCGACAACTGATGACCCGGTAACTATCAACCCGATAACTGGCCACCCGAAAAATTACGGGCTCCACGTGCGAATACGGGCTGCAAATGTGAAACTGTGTAAGTTTATGACACTTTCAGGCCATTTTTCAGGCCATTTTTGTCATAAACGTAGTCAGTAACTCGGCTCGACCCGCCGCCGCCAGTCATAAACGCAGTCAGTAACTCGGATCGATCCGACGCCACCAGTAACCTTGTAATGCCAGGGTGCCCCCCCCCCGAAGTGACGCAGATTACTGATTATTTCTATATCTGTTGCCAGGTTTGGCCGGGTCTCTTACCATAATTTCATGGCGGAAAGTACGCGGTCGAGCGGTGGAAATCGCAGCTCACGAGATAAAAATAAAAATCAGAGTGGTAGCAAGAAAGGGTGCATGGGCCCGGGGGCAATTCTTGCAGTCATTTTGATTGTCATCGCGGCTGTTGCAGTCTATGTCGGTCGCGGCGGTAGTATTCCAGGTTTTTCTGGTGGCAGCTCCGGAGGAAACCATGATTTCTTCGGTGGTGAAAAGACCGTCGTCAAGGCGATTGTTGGCTCTGAGAAAAAGCCCTTCTTCGAAGACAAAGAGGTCCAGAAGGCTCTTGCCTCTCACGGCTATGTGGTGGAAGTAAAGACGGCGGGTTCGCGTCGGATGGCCACGGATGTGGATCTGGATTCCTTCGACTTGGCATTCCCGTCGTCGGCACCGGCAGCGGAGAAAATTGCCGAGAAAATGAGTGGCGCTGAGCGGTACGACGTCTTCTACACACCGATGGCGATCGCTACTTTCGACAACATCTTGCAGGCATTGGCGCGGGAAAATGTTGCTCGCCAACAGGGCACTACGTGGCAGGTAGATATGGCAGCGCTGGCCACGATGCAGCACGACAATGTCCGCTGGCGTGACTTCGCGGAGAGCGATTATCCGTCGCCGCGCACGGTGCAGATGTCCACAACGGACATTCGTTCGTCGAACTCGGCCGCAATGTACTTGTCGCTCATGTCTTGGATTACCAATGAAGGCCGGATTGTGTCTGACAATGGGCAGGTCAATGCGGTCTTGCCGGAGCTCACCCCTCTGTTCACCGGCCAGGGGTACACGGAATCCTCGTCGGCTGGTCCATTTTCGGACTACCTCTCGCAGGGTGTCGGTTCGAAGCCAATGGTGATGGTTTACGAGTCGCAGTTCCTGGGGGAGAACAGTGCCCCGAACAGCCGGTTGAAGTCGGAAATGCGCCTGGCGTATCCATCGCCGACGATTCTGAGTACTCACGTGGCGCTGGGTTTTAACGACAATGGAGCTGCGGTCGCACGGCTCCTCGCCGAAGACCCTGAGCTTCAGAAGCTGGCGGCCAAGCACGGTTACCGCTCCAGCCAGCCTGAGGCGATGGAGGAATTCCAGACGCAGTTGAAGACGGGCCAGGAGGTCTCCACCGATTTTGTGGACTCCATTGATCCGCCGAGTTTCGACATCCTCGAGCAGCTTATTGAGGGTGTGTCCCGTGGATACCAGAGCCCACCGAGGCCGGAAACAGAAGAGGGGTAAAGCCGAATGAACATGGATAAGGCACTAACTGCCCTCCGCAAAATGCTTCTTGGCCTCGTCGGTGTGCTCGGCATCTTCGCTGCCGCGGCCTGCTCCGACGGTGGCCTGAACCTGCCGCTGGGCTCCGACGGGGAGAAGACCAACAAAGTCGACGTCGATTCTGACCTCAAGGGCTCGACTATGCGCATCGCCGGGGCCACGGAGCTTGCAGAGCTCCAGCCACTGATGCAAAAGGCCTCCGACGACCTCGGTTTTACTATTAACCTTGAGCTTCTCGACGGCACCGTGAAGAACAGCCACGCGCTTGTCTCAGGCGAATTCGACAACCAATTTGACGCCACTTGGTTTGCTACCAACCGGTACGTTGATCTGCTCGGTGGGGCTGACAAGCTGGGCGAAGCCAAGAAAGTCGCCACCTCACCCGTAGCGTTCGGTATCCATTCGGCGAAGGCTCGGGAGCTCGGTTGGGATACCAAGCAGCCGACGTGGGCTGAGATCGCGGAGGCTGCGTCGTCAGGCAAATTGGCCTACGGCATGACCAACCCCGCGGAATCGAACTCGGGCTTTTCCGGTGTGGTGTCGGTTGCGACCGCGTTCGCCGACACCGGATCGGCGCTGACTACGGGGGATATCAACCGCACCACGCCTGAACTGCAGAAGTTCTTCGAGGGGCAGAAGATGACCTCGGGTTCGTCGGGGTGGCTGCGCGACAAGTTCCTGGATGAGCCGGACTCCGTCGACGCGCTCATCAACTATGAAGCTGTGTTGCAGCAGATGAATAAAGAGGGCGCTGACCTGGAAGTTGTTGTTCCGAGCGACGGTGTCATCAGTGCGGATTACCCGCTGACGCCACTAGCTCAGCCGGCTAACGACCTTGCCGCGCGGCAGACGGAGGCACTCGGGCAGTGGCTGGAAGCGAACTCGCAGGTTCTCGCCGACCACTTCCTTCGCCCGGTCTCCGATGACGCCAACCTGCCGGAAAGCATGACCAACAGCGTCATTATCGAGCTGCCGTTCCCGGGTGATCGCGCAGTCACGGATCGTCTCATCGAGGCGTACGACAATGACCTGCGCGTGCCCGGAGAGTCGGTCTTTGTTCTCGACACTTCCGGTTCAATGTTCGGGGAGCGCATCGCTGATCTACAGGCGACAATGCGCGCAATCGTCGACGGCAGTGCACGCACCGAAACGGGAAGCGTGGGATTGCGAAACCGTGAGATCGCGACGATCCTGCCGTTCAGTACGAGCGTCGGCGAGCCCACGACCACGACAATTGACGGCCCGGAATCGCGCGCGCAGCTCACCGCCGCCGTCGATGGTCTGTACGCAGAGGGCGAGACGGCGCTTTACGACGCACTGATTCAGGCCTTCGACCTTCTCGGCAGCTCGGATAAGAACTCCATCCCGTCTATCGTGGTGTTGACCGATGGTCAGGTGACGTCGGGCAAGAGCTTTGCGGAATTCCGTGATTTCTACCAGTCCAAGGGCGGGAATCTGCCGCCGGTATTCGTCATCCGCTATGGAGAGGCGGATCCGGGAGAAATGCAGGAACTTGCGAACCTGACTGGTGGTAAGGTCTTTGAATCCCGTGAGACCGAGCTTGCTGATGTGTTCAAGGAGATTCGTGGCTACCAGTAAATCCTCCGGCACTTCTTCTGGCGGTGGCTTTCTCAACAGTCCCGCCAACATTGTCGGGCTCATCCTTGCCATCGCCGTCGTGCTGCTGCACCTGACCGTGGGGCTTGGTTTCCTGTGGCCGGTTGTTGCGATTGCCGCCTGGGGCGCGTCGGTTGCTTTGTTGCCGAGGCAGAGCAAAGGGGCTCAGAAGTCCGTTAGCTCGGCGCCGAAGCCTGAGGTCCCACAGCGTCGCCCGCTCAATCCATCTGAGCTGCGTAGGAATCTTCACCGGACATTGGGCAGGCTTTTCGATGCCCAGCCTGGCGAAGCTCTTGGCAACGCCGCAAATGACCTGGGTGCGACGCTGGAATCCGTCCTGAGCGAGTGGAAGTACCTCAAAGATTATCCCGAGCAGAAGGTGGTCATCGGCGGCATTATCCAGGAGTACTTGCCGCAGACAGTCAACTCCTACCTCGCGGTCCCGGAGCGTCTGCGTCACAAGGCCGAGAATCCGGCGCGGGAGTCCATCGACCTGTTGCATTCCGCGGTTCAGAAGATCCAGGATGCAATCGGTCAGGACAACCTGATTGCTTTGGAAGGTCAGCGTGACACCCTGGCAATTCAGTTCGGTAAGGTAGTGGACTATGAGCCTTGATCCGAAACTCCTTGAAATCCTCGCTTGCCCGCGTGACAAGGGGCCGCTTGAATACCTCGAAGACGAGCAGGTGCTGGTCAATCCTCGCCTAAAGATCGCCTACCGCATCGACGAAGGCATTCCGGTCATGCTTTCCGACGAAGCTATCGCCTGGGACAAGTAATTGCCTTTCCCGCTTCCCGACGGCTACAGCGTCCTCGACCGCACTGTGCTGTCGGGAGCTCCGATTGAGGCTGCGAAGACGCTGCTCGGCTGCGTAATTGTCATCCCCGCCGAGCATGTTATCGCCACCATCACGGAGGTCGAGGCCTATGGTGGCCCAGTTGACCAGCGCTATCCTGACCCGGCCGCGCACTGCTTCATGGGGCCAACCGCACGCAATCGCGCCATGTTTGGCCCGGCGGGGCATTGGTATATCTACCGCTCCTATGGCATCCACTTTTGCGCCAACATCACCAGCGCTACGGACGGCACGGGCGGGGGAGTATTAGTCCGCTCCGTACGCATTGAGCAGGGCCTGGATGCGGTGCGCCGTCGCCGCGGTGAAAAACCTGCGGTTGCGGGTCTCGGACGTGGTCCGGGCAATGTTGGTCAGGCGCTTGGCCTTGACTTAAATGACTATGGGGCAGATGCGCTGGATCCGTCGTCACGCGTGTTTGTGGCGCAGCCAGTGAACGCCGATTCGGTTAGAGATATCCACGCAGGCCCGCGCGTGGGCGTTCGGCGAGCGGCGAATCGGCCGTGGCGGCTGTGGCTCCCAGACGATTCCGTCTCGGCCTATCGTCGCCACAAGAAGGCCGTTGAGGAGTTCTAGGTCACCCTCGCGGTGAACGTCGGCAAGCGAAACGTTACGATAGTGGACGTGACTGAACAGAACATTATCGACGAACTACAGTGGCGTGGCCTGATTAATCAGTCCACCGATGTTGACGCGCTGCGCGAGGCGTGCGAAAACCCCATTACTCTGTATTGCGGTTTTGACCCAACGGGCGATTCGCTGCACGCGGGCCACCTGGTTCCGATGATCATGTTGCGTCGTTTCCAGCTTGCCGGTCACCACCCAATTGCACTGGCAGGCGGTGCTACGGGCTTCATCGGCGATCCGCGTGATGTCGGTGAGCGTTCGATGCTCAGCCAGGAAGCCATCGAGCACAACCTGGAGGCCATCAAGGGCCAGCTGCGTCGTTTCATTGACTTTGAGGGCGATGCCCCGGCGACAATGGTCAATAATGCGGACTGGACTATGAACATGTCCGTCATTGACTTCCTTCGCGATGTCGGCAAGAACTTCTCCCTCAACACCATGCTCGATCGCGACACTGTGAAGCGTCGCCTCGAGTCTGACGGTATCTCCTACACCGAGTTTTCCTACATGCTGCTGCAGTCCAACGACTACGTGCAGCTGCGCCGCAACTACGATTGCGTGCTGCAGATTGGCGGCGGTGATCAGTGGGGCAACATCGTCTCTGGTGTCGATTTGAACAGGCGTATCGACGGCGCCAAGGTGCACGGCCTGACCGTGCCGCTGGTGACCGATGCGCAGGGTCAGAAGTTCGGTAAGTCTACCGGTGGCGGCAAACTGTGGCTGGATGCTGAAAAGACCTCGCCGTACTCCTGGTACCAGTACTTCCTCAACGCTGGTGACTCGGTTGTTATTGACTACCTGCGTTGGTTCACCTTCCTGTCTCAGGAAGAGATTGCTGAGTACGAGGTCGCTGTTGCGGAGCGTCCGTTCAAGCGTGAGGCGCAGCGTCGTCTGGCTCAGGAGATGACCAACCTGGTTCACGGCGAAGAGGCCACCAAGGCAGTTGAGCTGGCAGCGCAGGCCCTGTTTGGGCGTGCTGAGCTGACCGAGCTGGACGAGGCCACCCTGGCAGGTGCCGTCTCGGAGACTGAGGTTGCGGAGATTGCTGAGGGCGAGCCGCGTACTGTTGTCGACCTTCTCGTCGCCGCGGGTCTTGCCAAGTCGAAGGGCGAGGCACGCCGCACCATTAAGGAAGGTGGCGCGTACGCCAATAACCAGCGCATCGAGGACGAAGCGTGGGAGCCGGCTGCCGAGGACCTGCTGCACGGCAAGTGGATTGTGCTGCGCCGCGGTAAGAAGAACTTCGCCGGTGTGAAGTTCGTGTAGGCGCTGGTTGGTCTTTGTGTAGGCGCGCTGCTGATCTCTAGATCAATTGGTGTTTATGCAGCTTGATTCCTTTTAAGTAGCTGGGCTAGGGCTCTGGGCAGTCTAGGGGATTGATGATTTCAGAATCATTGACTCCTGGTCACTCCGGAGCCTTAGTTGTTTTAAAGGGAGCGTAGAAGCCGAAGCAAAGGTGGTAGCGATGAGTCCAAGACATGAAAACCGTGCTGGACGGGGAGGCTCGTTGATGGGTCGGATTATCGCGCGTTTCTCGAAGAAGTCTCAGCGTGCGTCAGAAACGGGCTCCGAACAAGCCCACGATTTTCAGGGTGAGGTTGCTTCTCGGCGGGTGAGCCCGCAGAGCACGCCAGGCCGATTGACGGTTGAAAACCCAAATGTGTTCTACACCGTTGAAGATAGGCAAAACGAAATCGTTATCCGTGAATATGATGCCTTCATCGGTGGCCTTTCCGACATGGTCGGACTGGAGGATGAATTCCAGCGGAATTTTTACGACCGTGAAGTCATTGTCAGGAAAACCACGGACAGTCAGCGAAAGGAGCGAATACATTCTTCCAGAGAAGCCTTCGAGGATTATCACCGAAGACTTCGTGGACAGTAGCTGTAGCTCTTCTTGGGTTTCATCAAAGGAGAGGACTGGCAGCTTCTGGTAAGTCGCTCTACTGCACAGGAAAACCCTAGATCAGATCTATCTACCTGGGGTTTTGTGTCTTTGGGTGGTGTGTGTGTAATGTATTCGGAGGTCAGCGTGGCCAGGCAGTTTATGTGTTTGGTTGGCTGATGTGGGGGAAATGTTTTCGTGCGGTTAGCCGCTGGGAGTCGTTGGTTTGACTTTCTGGTTAATTGTTTGTTAAT
>NZ_JASPJU010000015.1:0-49914 GCF_030232435.1 Corynebacterium sp. MSK012 | reverse complement strand
ATATCCGCCCGATTTACCCAGCCTAATCAGCAGTAATGCTGAAAGTCAGACACACTTTTTGCTACTTAACCCCCAATGGGACTGCCCTATTGCAGCGCCGAGGTCAAGCGGAAAACAGAGTCCAGGTAGCGCTGACGAAGGGGCCGGTCATTCCATTCCTCCTGGGTGAGCAGGAAAGATTTGTCGCGGTACTCGTCGGCAAGCGTGATCAGTTTGTCCACGATGGAACCGGCGGCGGAAAGAAGCGTGATCTCGTAGTTGAGGCCGAACGAGCGCATATCCAGATTGGAGGAGCCGAACATGGCCATGCGGTCGTCGATAACCATGAACTTGGAGTGCAGGACCGCAGGCGCCGGATAGCGGTAGATCTTCACGCCAGCGGTTAGCAGTGCCTGGTAGTAGGACTGCTGCGCGTGGCCGACCATGAACTGATCGGACTCTTCGTTGACGTAGAGCTGGACGTCGATGCCTCCATATGCGGCAGAGGTCAGCGCCATGAGCATGGATTCGTCGGGGACGAAGTACGGGCTGACGGCGATAATCCGCTCGTGTGCCTGGTAGATCATGTTATTGAAGACGCGCAGGTTCGGCTCCGTGCTGAAGCCCGGACCCGACGGCAGCACCTGGACAACGTTGTAGTTGTCGTTGACTTCGGTGTTGTGGAGTGAATAGTCCCTGGTGGCGTCTGGGGTCTTGTATAGCTCGCTGGTCCAATCAACCGCGAAAATTGCGTCGAAGGCCAGCGCAATATCGCCCTCGAGCTCAATCCACGTGTCCACCCAGCGACGGCCGATCTTATGGTTCTTTTTCTTCTGATATTCGGGCTCAATCAAATTCTGCGAGCCCATGAATACAATGTCGCCGTCAACAACTACGAGCTTGCGGTGATTACGCAGATCCAGGCGGCGCCAGGTGAGCTTCAGCAAGCTCACGGGCAGCATCGGGTGCCAGGAGATTTTAGCCTGGTCCAGGCGCCTTTTCAGCTTGTAGTAGCCGGGGTACTTCCACGAACCAATTGGATCGACCAGTACCTTGACCTCTAGTCCCCTGTCGTGCGCGCGTTCAAGAGCCTGTATGAAAGGCTCCGTGCTGGAATCCAGTGCAAAGATGTAGGACTGCACGTGGATTGATTTCTGGGCCGCATCGATGGTCTCAATCATGCGGTCAATGGAGGCGTCGAATTCGGTGAAAAGTCCCTTTTCCGCGCTGGCAATTGCCGGCATTCCCGTGAGCTGGCGCGAGAGCTTGAATACGTTGACAACGTCATCTTCTATCTCGGCATCGTCCGGTACGTCGGGCAGATGCTCGGTACGTTCCGCAATGAGCTCCTGTGCCAGTGCCTGTACCTCATGCCGACGGCCCGTAATCTGCTGCGAGCCCAGGAAGAGGAACAGAGGTAGGCCGATAAATGGAATCAGCAGAATCAGCAGCAGCCACGCCGTCGAAGCCGATGGGCTTCGGTTTTCCGGTACCCATCCAATCGCGATGAACTTAATCGTGTAGTCGAGTGCGAAAAACAGTACTTGCCACCACGTTAAGTCCTCCACCAGCCACGGGAAGGTACCCATCAACCAATCCATGCAGATGATATTACTGAAGGATTTTTCAGTACCTTTGGTCGCTGCCCCTTAGGTGCACTCTCCTTTTTTCGTGACAGCCTAATGTGACATCTGAAATTGAATACTGGTATCAATACGTAGTAATGTTCAACTTATTGAACATAGTAAGCGTTTGGCATGTCGACTTCGAAAGGACTAACCCCTCCAAATGACTGAGAAGGCTCCTACGAGCACCGAGCTCGACGTTGCCACTAGCGTACTGAAGTTGATGGCAGACAAGACGCGTCTCTCCATCCTGTCGCTCCTTCGTGACGGGGAGATGACCGTCACCGCGATCGCTAGTACGCTCGATCGCCCCGTCCCCGCGATTTCTCAGCACCTGGCGAAGTTGCGCATGGCCAATATGGTGCAGACCCGCAAGGAGGGCACGTCTAGCTTCTACTCTCAGCCCGACGAGCACCTCACCAACCTCGTGGTCAACGCTCTCCACTTCGCCGAACACACGCTCTACAGCGATCCGCCCCATCACCGCGGTCAGTAGGCGCACACGGATACGCTCGCTTTACTCGCTTTACGACGAAACCCCGCGCCCTTCAGAACCTAGTTGGCGAGCCCGGGGTTCGATGCCCTTCCCTGGTCAAATGCCTCCATGATGCGCTGGGCGGCGAGCGTCGGTGTCAGCTGCCCCGAGCGGAGTTGTTTTTCCACCAGGGTGCTCTCTGTCTGCACAGCCTCATTGGTGTTGAGCCGCTGCAAGAGCGTTTCGTGCACCATGGACCACATCCACTTAATCTGCTGGTTAGCGCGGTTTTCATCAAAGAGATGATTCTCGTGCATAGCCGCGACATGGTCCTCGATGGCCTGCCAGAACTTGTCGATGCCGTCGTCCTCCAATGCCGACATAGTCAGTACCGGTGGCGTCCAGACTTGGTCTGAGGAGCGAACCATCTTCATGGCCGTCATCAGATCACGCGCAGCGCGCTTTGCCGGACGCAAGTTCTTACCATCCGCCTTGTTGATAGAAATCACGTCGGCCATCTCCAGCACACCCTTCTTGATGCCCTGGAGTTGGTCACCGGCGCCGGCGAGTGCCAGAAACGCAAACGTATCCACCATCTGGGCCACCGCGACCTCGGACTGGCCGACGCCGACAGTTTCGACGATGACAATGTCGTAGCCTGCGGCCTCGAGCACCACCATGGCCTCACGCGTTGCCTTGGCGACACCACCGAGCGTGCCCGCAGAGGGCGACGGACGGATGAAGGCCTCATCCGCGGCCGAGAGCCGGGACATACGGGTCTTGTCGCCCAGAATCGAGCCACCGGACTTCGTCGACGACGGGTCGATGGCCAGCACCGCAACGCGGTGGCCTTCCTCGATCAGCTTTAGCCCGAGGGTTTCAATCGTGGTTGATTTACCGACGCCGGGGACGCCGGTAAGTCCGACGCGCATGGCCTTGCCGGAAAATGGCAGCAACTTCACCAGTAGTTCCTGAGCCAGCACCTTATGCGCTGGAGCAGTCGACTCCAGCAGCGTGATTGCCCGAGCCAACTTAGTGCGGTTTCCAGCCCGCACGCCCTCAAAGAGGTCGTCGACATCAATCCGTCGTCGCGCACGGCGGACGACTTCGGGGGCTACAGCGGTCTTTCCCTCAACGACCGTGCCAGCGGTAGTGACGAGGGTGCCCAGGTTTTCTTCAAGATACTCGTTCATCGCTACTTCTCAATTCCGACAACGCGCTGAGCTGAACAGTCAGCCCAGCGCGGATGCGGTAGTTATTTAGGACTCTTCGTCAACGGCAAGGTCGAGGCCCAGCTCGTTAGAGAGCTTGGTCATCATGTCGATTGCCGAATCAGCGATGACAGTGCCCGGCGGGTAAATAGCCGCGGCGCCGGCATCGTAGAGTTCCTGGAAGTCGCCCGGTGGGATAACACCACCGACAACAATCATGATGTCCTCACGACCCAGTTTTGCCAGCTCATCGCGCAGGGCAGGAACGAGCGTCAGGTGTCCGGCGGCCAGCGAAGAAACACCGACGACGTGGACATCCGAGTCGACTGCCGACTTGGCGGCCTCCTCCGGAGTTTGGAACAGCGGTCCCACGTCAACGTCCATGCCGAGGTCCGCGTAGGCGGACGCGATGACCTTCTGGCCACGGTCGTGACCATCCTGGCCCATCTTGGCCAGGAAGATACGGGGACGGCGACCTTCCTGCTCTTCGAACTTATCGGCCATGGCGATGGCCTTGGAGACGTTGGACACGGCTCCCTCCTTGCCAACTTCGTCCTTGTAGACGCCGGAGAGAGTACGGATCTCGGCCTGATGGCGGCCAAAGACCTCTTCCATGGCGTCGGAGATTTCACCGATGGAGGCCATGGCGCGAGCACAGTCGACAGCGAGCTTCAAAAGGTTCTTGTCCAGGTCCCCCGGTTCACCCGGGTTACGGCAAGCGTCGGTCAGAGCGGCCAGTGCCTTCTGAACCTCTTCCTCGTCGCGCTCGGCGCGCAGGCGAGCCAGCTTGTCAATCTGCTCCTGGCGCACGCGGGAGTTCTCAACCTTGAGAACCTCGATGGCCTCGTCCTCTTCGACCTGGTACTTATTCACGCCGATGAGAGCCTGACGACCCGAGTCAATACGGGCCTGCGTACGAGCTGCAGCCTCTTCAATACGCAGCTTCGGAATGCCCTCGATGGTGGCCTGTGCCATACCGCCGGCCTCTTCGACCTCGTCGATGTGCTGGCGTGCACGCTTGACCAGCTCATTAGTCAGCCACTCGATGTAGTAGGAACCAGCCCACGGATCAACCGGACGCGTGGTGTTGGACTCCTGCTGAAGCAGCAGCTGAGTGTTACGAGCAATACGGGCTGAGAAGTCAGTCGGCAGTGCCAGAGCCTCGTCCAGTGCGTTGGTGTGCAGCGACTGGGTGTGGCCCTGTGTTGCGGCCATAGCCTCAACAGCAGTACGCGCGACGTTGTTGTAGACATCCTGAGCGGTCAGCGACCAACCAGAGGTCTGCGAGTGAGTACGCAGGGACTGGGACTTCGGGTTCTTCGGGCCAAACTTGCCAACCAGCTCGGACCAGAGGATGCGGCCTGCACGCAGCTTGGCGATCTCGGTGAAGGTGTTCATCGAGATGCCCCAGAAGAAGGACAGACGCGGAGCGAACTTATCAACTTCCAGGCCAGCGTCAATACCGGCCCGCAGGTACTCGATGCCGTCGGCAAGCGTGTAAGCGAGCTCAAGGTCGGCCGTCGCGCCCGCTTCCTGAATGTGGTAGCCGGAAATCGAAATCGAGTTGAACTTCGGCATCTTTGCCGAGGTGTACTCGAAGATCGAGGAGATGATTCGCATCGAAGGCTTCGGCGGGTAGATGTACGTGTTACGAACCATGAACTCCTTGAGAATGTCGTTCTGGATCGTACCGCGCAGCTGCTCGGTCGAAACGCCCTGCTCTTCAGCGGTGACAATGTAGAAGGCCAGAATCGGCAGCACAGCGCCGTTCATGGTCATAGACACCGAGACGCCGCCCAGGTCAATGCCCTGGAAGAGCTCACGCATGTCGTAAATCGAGTCAATTGCCACGCCGGCCATACCGACGTCGCCGGACACACGCGGGTTGTCCGAGTCGTAGCCACGGTGGGTAGCCAGGTCGAAAGCGACCGAAAGGCCCTTCTGGCCGGCCGCGAGGTTGCGGCGGTAGAAGGCATTGGACTCAGCTGCGGTGGAGAAGCCAGCGTACTGGCGAATAGTCCACGGTTGGTTGGTGTACATGGTCGGGTACGGCCCGCGCATGAATGGGGCGATACCCGGGAAAGAATCTACCGGGTGGCCCTCGGCAGCAGCGGCGTCGCGGTCAGCGCGATCGTAGACGCGCTTGACATCGATGCCCTCTGGAATGGTCCACACTTCACCAGCTTCCGCGGCAGCTGCCTTGTTGGTGGCAGCGGCTGCGTCGTCGGTGTTGCGGGAGATGTCAGCGAAATTTGGGATGGTGGTCATTACTTCCTTCACGCTCCCAGTTCGTTCAGCAGTCGGGACAGCTCCGCGACAGCATCGATGGTCATGTTCAGGTATCCGTCGGGGCGAGCGTCCTCAGCGGCATTGGCGAAGCTCTTCTCGGAGCCGGCCACCAAGACCTCCTTAGCGCCGGCGGCGCGGGCGGCCTTGACAGCGTCCTGGCCCGAGGCCTCGTACTCGCTGTCGGCTGCGCACAGCACGACAATCGGAGAGGCCTTCACTGCCTCTTCGAAACCTGCCTCGCCCGGCACAACCTGGCCGGGGTTGGCGACGGCGATACCGCCGGAAGCCAGCAGGTTGGAGGTAAAACCAGTGCGGATGTTGTGCTTGGCCAGCGGACCCAGCGGCAGCATGGCAATCAGCGGACGGTTGCCCTTTTCAGCCAGGAAGTCATCGGAGCGGTTGCGCAGCGCCTCGAAGTCGCTGGCCCAACGGCGAATCGGGTCGCCCTCCGGGCGGGCCTCAGGAGCCAGTGGGGCCTCAGCCAGGTTCGGGAACTCGTTGATGGCGGTGACCTTGGTGCGGCGGTGTGCGATGTCGGCGCGGCGCTTTTCCCAGGTAGCGTCCAGGGCGGCGCGAATATCGGCCTCCGCGGAGGCGAAACCGCCGCCGGCCTCAGTGCCGGTAAAGATCTCCCATGCCTTGTCGGCCATTTCTTCGGTCAGGTCTTCGACGAAGTAGGAGCCACCTGCTGGGTCGGCGACGTAACCAAGGTGAGACTCTTCCAGCAGCAACAGATTGGTGTTGCGAGCGATGCGAGCCTTGAAAGTCTTGGAGACGTTCGGCATGCCGCCGACAACTGCGTAATCAAACGGCAGAACCTCAACTGAGGAGGCACCGCCGACACCTGCGGCGAAGGAGGCGACAGTCACACGCAGCATGTTGACCCACGGATCGCGCTGGCTGAACATGACCGGGGCTGTCACGGCGTGCATCGGAGCGCGGCCAGCTTCAGGGGCGCCGATAACCTCAGCAACGCGGGCCCAGAGAACGCGAGCGGCGCGGAACTTCGCAATGGTGTCGAACTGGTCGTCGGTAGCGGCAAAGCGGAAAGCGATCTGGCCGAGGGCTTCTTCAGCGCTCAAGCCCGCGTCGGTCAGCGCACGCAAGTAGGCGACACCAACGGCGAGACTGTAGCCAATCTCCTGGATGTTGTTTGCACCCAGGTTGGAGAAAACAACGCCGTCGACAAGCAGGGCACGGACGTCGCCCGGCTGCTTAGCCGCCTTGACGGCCAGCTGCGTGGCCTCGTCGAGAGAAATATCGTCAATACCGGCAAAAGCGGAGGTCAGCGGAGCCGCGGAAAGCTCGACTGCGACGGCGTCCGGATTAGTCGGGTTTGCCTGCTCGATGTAGGACGTCAGTGCTTCCGCAACCTGCGCAGTCTTCTTACCGGCATGCACGGCAATCGGAGCAAGGTCGACGTAGACGTTGTTGAGCAGAGCCGGTACATCAGCGGCTTCGAGGGAGCCGGTGAAGTCCAGGCAGATGTCCGTGGTGCCGTTTTCCAGGGCAGTCAGCAGAGTCTCGTTGACGGCCTTTGGGTCAAGTGCATCCTCACCTGGGTACTGGCGACCGAAGGTTTCCCGAACGCCCCAACCGTTGGTGTTGTCCGAAGTGACTTTTGCGCCACGGACGAATGGGAACTGGCCCGGAGCTGGGCTTTCCGCGAGCTCGTCCGCGCGGGTGTAGAGCGGGCGGACATCCACACCGTCATAGGTGGTCTGGATCAGTCGTTTCCAAATATCGAGCGGTACATCTGCAACGTCTTGCTTGTGCACCCGCGCGAATACCTTGGCCACGCCCTGATACCAGGAATTCTGCAATTCCTCGAAGTTTGGTGGCAGCGTGGAAGGTGATTCGGGGGTCGTTCGGTCAGTCACGACAGACCTTCTCCCTTACATGTTCTAAGCAACGCCCCTATCAATCCACGGCCGAGGAAATTCGGCTGCGACAATTTCCGAATTCTCCGCGACGGAAAGGGATCTAAAGGCGTTGGCTTCCTCCAATAGTCAATAAGAGCCACTAGTCAGACGCTAAGACTCACCCGAGTGTCCGTGCACTGAACTTTTCAGCTACTTGTGCAATACCCTTACGTTCGGTTTGTGCTGACGGGCACGTCAAGTGCTCGAGCCAAGGCATAGTGACCTTGATTCCCATCCTAGTGAAATAATGGGCAAACGCCTTTAGCCGCTGACTACCCCTCCTCGCAGAGCCTCCAACGCGCAGGTCACACGCTTCCCCGCAATCCCCGGTAACCTCAAATGGGTGAACGTATCCGATGTGCGAATTACCCCTACACTCAAAAAGGTTCTGCTGGTGCTAGCCGTAGGTGTGGGGGTCGTCGTCACGCTGTACGTCGATGTTCCCACGGTCGCTACCATCCGGCAGTGGTCCATCGATGCCGGTGACTGGTTCCCGCTCCTCTACTTCCTCGCATACGTTGCACTGACTCAGTTCCCAATCCCCCGCACCGTATTCACTTTGGCTTCCGGAATCCTCTTCGGGCCAGTGCTCGGTTTCCTGCTGGCAATTACTGCGACGACGGTTTCTGCCCTTCTCTCCCTATGCATTGTGCGGTTTTTGGGGCGCGATTGGTTTCGCACGCACCTGACCAACCGCCGTCTTCTCAGTCTCGACCATCGGTTGGAGCAACGCGGCTGGCTCACAGTGCTCAGCTTGCGCATGATTGCTGGCGTGCCATTTTCGTTTCTCAACTACGCCTGTGGGCTGTCGTCGATACGCATCGTGCCGTATATCATCGCCACTGCCCTAGGTTCGGCGCCGAACACACTCGCCGTCGTTCTGCTTGGCGACGCGCTGTTGGTCGGCTTCGACGTGCGCTTTGCGGTGGCCACGGGAATTCTGCTCGTGCTTGGTTTGCTGGGACTTCTTGCGGACGCCAAGTTCCCTGTCGTAACCGGTTCTTCGAAACGTTAAAACACCGCTTGGCGCTCTTGAGCTAGGCGTGAGTTTTTCGGCGAGCTGGTGTTGGTTGCCTGTGAGTTTGCGGAGCGAAGGAACGTGTCTTAGCCCAACTGTCAAGGGGTGGGGCTAGACTAGAGCGTATGTACTCAGTCTTTGCCAGGTATCGCGGTCGATCTACTCGCAGGGCAGATCACGTTCAGGCCTCTGCGCAGGCACTTTCCGGCCTGGAAGGCGTAGGAACTGTTGAGGTTGCAGGTATCGAAGAGCTTCGCGCAGCTCCTGAAAATGCTGTGGGAGTCACCACGCTTGTGCTGGCGCTATTGGCCGCAGGTGACTGGGCGATAGGTATCGGTGTTTGTCCTCAGGACGACATTGAGCAAGCGCATCTGGCATCGAGCTCAGTCGTCGGTAAGGGAGGCAGAGCCGGTACGGTAAAAACCCGCATTCGGACTAACGATCCGCGTGGTAAGGACTACTCGGAGGATATTGGTGCAGCATTCACATTGCTGCACCACGTTATCTCTCGCAGGTCCCCCGAAGGGCGCGAGGCAACTGGTTTGGTTCGCGCTGGTTATTCACAGGTAGAGGCCGCGGAAGAATTGGGAGTTTCTAAGCAGGCCGTCAATCAGCGCCTCGCTGCAGCTGGCTGGCAGGCGGAGCTGGCCGGATGGAACCTGGCCGTCCACCTGCTTCAGCGAGCTGATGAGTTATAAAAACTTACTGCCCATTTTCCGGGGCGTAAGGGTCACGTGACCATCCAGAAAAATCTGGACGATCGGTGGAGTGCGCACCGCTGCCTGCATTGGTATTACCGGTGCCAGGAGCCGAGGGCAGGTCACGTTTGCCGGAAGGAACTGACGGCGCAGCGGGCGCAGCCGGTGTCGCAGGTTCAACCGCTGCCGGGCCGTTCTGGCCACCCAACTGTTCAGGCTGAGCGGGCTGAGCCGAATCAGCGCGGCGATTCTTCTTCCTCTCAGGGGTATTACCAGCTGCTGCAGCTACCGGATCATCAACCGGGCGGTTAGCGACCTCGTTCGCCGCGGCAACTGCACGAGCCAACTCCGGGTTAGTCGACATGTCGAACCAGTTCTCGTCGCGGCCCTGCTCAGCCTCTTCCTTGGTCTCTCGGCTCACGGCCGGAGGCTCGTAGCGGAAGATACCGTCGGCATCCTTCTTGCCGAAAGCCCTAGCGAAGCTCTCGAGACTGTCGCCGAACTGCGACGGAATCATCCAAACAGTATTGCCGTCCTTATTTGCCAGCTCAGGCAGCTTCTCCAGGTATTGCCAGGCAAGAATCTCAGGTGTCAACTGTGAAGCCTTAACAGCTGCGTTGACCTTCTGGATAGCGCGAGCATTACCCTGTGCCTCAAGGTAGGTAGCGGCGCGAGTACCCTCAGCGCGCAGAATGGTTGCCTGACGCTCAGCTTCAGCAGCCAGAATTGCTGCGTGCTTGTTACCTTCGGCGGCGAGAATCTGTGCCTGCTTACGGCCCTCAGCAGTTTTAATATCGGCTTCGCGGGTACCTTCCGCAGTCAGAATCATGGCGCGCTTCTCGCGATCGGCCTTCATCTGCTTTTCCATCGACTGCTGAATCGACGGTGGCGGCTCAATGGCCTTTAGCTCCACACGAGCGATACGAAGACCCCACTTGGCAGTGGCCTCGTCCAGCTCGCCGCGCAGACGGCGGTTGATGTAGTCACGGGAAGTCAGTGTCTCTTCCAGTGTCAGGCCACCCACGACGTCGCGAAGCGTTGCGGTGGTGATCTGTTCGACGCCGAAGATGTAGTCATCGATACCGTAAATTGCCCGATCCGGTTCATTGACCTGGAAGGTCACGACGGTATCGATAGCCACAGTCAGGTTGTCTTCGGTGATCACTGCCTGTGGCGGGAAGGTAACCATACGCTCACGGGTATCGACCTTCTCGCGCACTCGGTCAATGATCGGGATGATGAAGTTCAGGCCGCTGTTCAGTGTCTGCGTGTATCGTCCCAGTCGCTCTACGATTGCCGCTTCACCCTGAGGAACCAGGACAATCGCTTTGAGAACCAAGGTAACAACCACGAGAATGAAAACGACGAGGATGATAAAGCCTTCCATGGGATT
Organism: Corynebacterium sp. MSK012; assembly: GCF_030232435.1. Lineage (NCBI taxonomy): Bacteria > Bacillati > Actinomycetota > Actinomycetes > Mycobacteriales > Corynebacteriaceae > Corynebacterium > Corynebacterium sp. MSK012. The sequence continues at coordinate 39,304 of NZ_JASPJU010000015.1, read as the reverse complement.
CCCTCGTAGCTAGAAACTGTGTGGTCAGTTATTTAATGGTCAGTAACTAAGAGTGCTCCGAGCGCCCTTTAAGTGAGTTGGCTGCTCAGAGCAGCTTGTCCACTACTGCGGTATTGCCCGAAATCTCTACAATCGTGACTCTTTCCTTCGCATCGAAGGTCTGCGCAGTCAGAAGACTGCGCGCGCTCCACAACTCGCCATTGACCTTAATCAGGCCCGCTGACGAGGAAACTGGCTCGATGACCTCAGCATGACGGCCCGCTAGCAGTTCCGGACGCGACTCCAGTTCGGCGGACTTGTCCGGTTTTGCCATCTTTTTGCGCAACACAGGGCGAACTGTCAGCACAAGTGCGGCGGACACAACGGCGAAGATAACCACTGATAGCCAAAGCGGCGCTCCAAGCTGGCTCGCACCGGACGCTGCCAGTGCACCACCTCCGAGCATTAACAGTGCTAAATCTCCGACTGCGAGTTCACCGAGAACCAGTAGGAGGCTTGCTCCGAGCCAAAGGAGAGGAATCACGCCCTCACCCTACCTACTTTGCAGAACAAATGTGGGGCGAGTGGAGTCATTATTTCGGGGTCAGTACTGCATATGTGGCTCAGTGACGAAGTCGACCAGGCGCTCAACTGCACCAATCAAATCCGACTCCAGATCACGGTAGGTGTGTACACCTGCGTAGACGCGTCGCCAGCCCTCCTTGGGGTCGTCTCCCCAACCCAAGCGACGGCAGATTCCTGTCTTCCAGTCCTCCCCGTAAGGAACTTCCGGCCATGCCTCAATGCCTACCGACGAGGGCTTGACCGCCTGCCAGACATCGATAAATGGGTGGCCAGTGACCATCACATGCGGGCCGAGCTGCTGAGTCATGCGGCTTTCTTTACTGCCTTCCACCAAGTGGTCTGCCAGGACTCCGACGCGGCGCTTCGGACCTGGGCCAAATTCGGCCAAGCGTTCCGGGAGATTGTCCAAGCCCTCCAGATACTCGACGACTACGCCCTCAACACGCAGATCGTGGCCCCATACTTTCTCGACAATTGCCGCGTCATGAATACCCTCTACCCAGATACGGCTGGGTAGAGCAACCTTAGCCTTGACGTTGTGGACCCTGCGCGAGCCCGATGCCGACAGATCCTGCGAGGGCTTCTTTGGTTGTGCCTTCGGCCGTACCAGAGTCACAGGTTTGCCATCGATGAGAAAACCGCGCTCGTGCATGGGAAACAGCCGTGACTTTCCGTGGCGGTCCTCCAGCCGAACGCACCAGCCGTCGAAAGTTTTCTCCAACCCGATAATCGCACCGACGAATCCGTCATAGGACGCCTCGACGACAACACCATTTTCTGCTGTTACCTCGCGTGCCGGCTGCGGGATACGACGGCGGTGGCCACGTGCGCCAGCAAACACGTCCTGATTGCGATACGGGTCTTGAAAGCTCATGGGTACTGAGATTAACAGCATCGGTTACGGGACCGACGACACACTGCACTAGGATGAGCTGCACTATGCAGCGCAGTGTTCTCGACCAGGTCTGGAGTCCAACTCAGCACATCGCCCTTTGGCTGGGCGCATGGTTGTCGGGTTTGGAAAACTACGATCATCTCCTCGATGCTCTTGACTCGCTCGGCGGGCCCACGTCAGTTCCGGGGACATTCGTGCTTGCCGACGCCATGGTTCCGAATGTCATCGATTGCGACGCTGATCTCGATCGAAGCGACATGCTCCGCCTTCTTCGAACAGTTACTGACGCGGGAGATTGGCACAGTGACCATCGTCCCCTCGTCCGCCTTATTCTCTCCGGCCCCGGTGACGCACCTGCACTGCCTGCGGGAACCGACGCCGCTGAGGCCGCACGCGCAGCAGGCTCAGCCATCGTGATTGCGGATGCGGAGCCGGGTTGGAACCATGTGCTCGTACCAGTGACATCGCCGGTGCCCGGTCTGCCGCAGTGGCACTGGTACACGCTCGAAGGACACATCCCGGAGCCGGCCTATCTCTCCCCTGGCGAGGCAGATTTGCAGCTGGCGGATGCGGCGCGAGTTGCGGCTGCCACTATTGCGGCGATGCCGCGTTCACCGCTGACGTCGTCAAGCAGTGGTACCCCGAAGGTGGATCCCCGGCTGATGGTCGGCATGCTCGATGACCACCTGGACATGGCCTTTGTGCCGGATGATGTGCCGCGCCGTGCACTGGGAGTGCTCGCCAGAGCTGATCGGGTGTCGTCGATTCTGGCGGTGGCACAGGGCAGCGAGTCCGGGCACGGCAGCGCCGCGTTTGACGCGCAGCTCATCCCGCTGTGGCGAAAGATCCGGCAGGCGCGGATGAGCGCGGTGGAATACGCGATTCAGGAGTGGACCCGCTAGAGATTTGCCCTGCCCCGAGGCCCGATTGAAACCAAAGGAATCAGTGTGGGCGGCGCTTTGCCGGGGTACAACAGGATGCGGCGCAGGGAGCGCCGTTGCAGGCCGAGCCGAGTAGCGGTTCACTTCCCAGATGGCGGGGTTCGGCATCTGCGATGCGCTCTTCGATGAGCTCCACGAGCATGTCAGTGAAAGTAGCCGTCGGACCAGGCGTTGCGACCCGCTCGATGACGATGTCGTGATGAGCCATTTCATCCTGAAGCTCAGCATCCAAATCCCAGGCGACCTCAACATGATCCGAGATGAAGCCAATCGGGCACACTATTGCGGATCGAAGGCCTTGGGTGACCTTCGCTTCAACGTGGTCGACGATGTCAGGCTCCAACCACGGCACGTGCTCCGGGCCAGAGCGGGACTGCCAGACGACGTCAAAGTCGGTGATACCCACTGCGTCGGCGACGAGCCGTGCTGCTTCGTTGACCTGGCGGGAGTAAAGATTTCCGCCGAGCTCTACCGGCCCGGATGCCTTGTCCGCCGAGACCGGAATAGAGTGAGCGGTGAAAATAAGCCGGGCGTCCTCACGGCGGTCATCCGGTAGCTTGGCAAACGCCTCACGCACTGCGTCTGCATAGGCTTTTATAAAGAGCGGATGATCGTAGAAGCTCCGGATTTTCTCCATGTCAAAAGCACGGTCGCCCAGAGATTCGCGCATCCGAGCAATGTCTTCGTGATACTGGCGGCAGCCGGAGTAGCCGCCCCAGGCGCTAGTGGCGAAAACGAGCGCTCGCTTAACACCGTCATCAGCCATCTTTGCCGCGGTGTCTTCAGCCATCGGATGCCAATTGCGATTGCCGAAATAAACAGGCAAGTCATAGCCACGGCGAGTGAGCTCAGCCTTAAGGTTGGAGACAATTTCGCGGTTTAAATCGTTGAGCGGGGACTTACCGCCAAAGTGCGCGTAGTGTGCACCGACTTCGTCCAACCTCTCCGGCGGAATTCCGCGGCCGCGGGTGACATTCTCCAGGAAGGGACGCACATCGGCCATCTTTTCGGGACCGCCGAAAGACAACAGCAAAATAGCGTCAAAATTATCAGAAGACATAGCTAATCATGTTAGTAGCGCAGTCTGAGGACTCCATAAGACGACTGCTCAATGCCCCCGGCGTCTCCTGCCAATCGGGTTCCATACAAATCGCTTTACGACGGCACCCTAACCCAGCCCTACTGCGGAATTCGACGATTGGTCACAAGCAGTGAGCCCACGGTCACTAGCAGCATCGCGAAGGCTGCGATCAGATAGGGCCTCGGATTCTCGGCCCGCTTGAGTTCGTAACCGATGTCATCTTCCAGTGAGCCATAGGCATCGCGGAGCTGCTCGAGGGAACCAGCGCTGAAGAACTCACCTTTTGTTCGACGGGCGATCTCTCGCAGCGAATCGTCGTCGTTAGGCACTGGAATTAATTCGCCCTGAACCGTGATTGCGCCTTGCGCGGTACCGAACGAAATCGTGTTGACTGGCACCCCGGCCTTGGCGGCTTCGGCGGCGGCGGTATATGCGCCGCGGGGATCGTCGAGTTCTTGTGGGACGGTCTGTTTGCCGTCGGAAAGCAGCACGATTGTAGCTGGTGGGGCGCCTTCTCCCCCGCCCTGAACTGAGTCGCTGAACTGATTGATGGCATCGAGCGCGGCTGCGATGGCATCACCGGTCGCAGTCGCCTGATCTAACTCAGCAGCCTGGAGCGCTCGATTCACGGTGTCATGGTTGGTAGTCGGGCTGACAGCAGTGCGAGCACGACCAGAGAACGTCACCAGGCCGATATTGAGGTCGTCGGGAAGGTTCTCCACGAACTCTTGGCCGGCTTCTTTAGCTGCAGTGATGCGGTCTGGCGCAACGTCTGTCGCCGACATGGACAGCGAAACGTCGACCACCAGCATAACCGTCGCTCGGTTGCGGGCGACTTTGGTCTCCGAAATCGGACCAGCCAATGAAATGATGACCAGAACTAGCGACAACAGCGCACTGATAGCTACGACATGGCGCAGGCGTGCCGACGACTTATTCCCTAGTGATCCAACGATGGTGAAGTTGCCAAAGGCAATGGCACGTTGCTTTCGCTGCTTAGTGCTGATCCAATAGGCCACGGCTGCCACGAGAGGCAGAGCGAGTGCGAGCAGCCACCCTGGGTGCGCAAAAGTTGAGTTTAGGAACGTCATCGCGGTATCAGTTTCCTCACATCCAGTCGCCTAAACAGTCGCGTATAAACCAGTGGCTATAGCCGGTTAGTCGGTGGCCCAAAAAAGATAGCACTAACAAGCGGTTACTCAGACGCTAATGTTGGCCAATTTGTCGAGCAAAATCCAGTACCCAATCGGAATCCGTACGCAAGGCAATAACGCGAGCACGGCATTTGCGCAGTTCATTGATTACACGCTCGTGGTGGGCACGAGCCTGAGCTGCATACTCGGCGCGGGTCTTGTCGTTGATGTTGAGTTCAATGGTCTCGCCGGTTGCGGAATCCGCCATGACCACCGGGCCTTCGCCAGGTAAGGCTTCATCGGCTGGATCTACCAGGCGAATCGCCATAATCTCTGTCGAGGCCGAGGCAACGCGCAGCGGGCGCGCCCAATCGAGTGATCCAAGGAAATCCGAGATGACAACCAACAGCCCAGCGCGCGGAGCCTGAGTCATTACTGTGTCAATATCCGCTGCGAGGTTATGCTCAGCAGTCGCGTCAGCCAACTGCTTGAGCAGCATCAAGCTGTGGGCACGGCCCTGGCCCGCGGGCACTGGAGTGCCACCGGCGATTAATCCAGTTCGGGACCCCGGGGCGTCGTTAAGCATCGTCACAGCGCCGGCAGCGGCGGTGAGCAGATGTCGTTTGGTGGTATCGGCCAATCCCGTGGACAGACGTGCGGCGGGTTCGGCGACGATCCAGCACTCCAGCTCACGCTCGGCCTCGGAGGTGCGAACGTGCGGCACTCCAGTGCGGGCTGTCACTGCCCAGTTCATCTGGCGAACATCATCGCCGATGACATATTCGCGGGAGCCAACCGGCTCAGAGCCATCTCCAGTAGCGGTGGAGAGAAAGCTGCCGCGCAAAAGTCCGTTGAGCTTACGCGTAACAGTTAGCTCTAAGTACGCCAGGACGCGTGCAAGATCGTCTTCACGAGCTGACATTAGGAGGCAGTGCCCTCATCGGAGCCAGTGCTCGCGCCTTGGGGAAGGCGCACGTGAGACAACACGATGTCAATAATCCGTTCGGGAGTAACGCCATCGGCCAGGCCCTCATAGGACAGGACCAAGCGATGACGCAGCACGTCGGGAAGCACGGAGACCACATCGTCCGGCACGACATAGTCGCGACCGGAAAACAGCGCGTGGGCGCGGGCAGCCGCGACAGCACCAAGAGTTGCACGCGGTGATGCGCCATAGGAAAGCCAGCGGTCGACATCCTTCAACTCCGCCCGCATCGGATTGCGGGTGAGTTCGATGACGGCCACGATGTAGTCAATCAGTGTGTGGTGGACAAAGACTTCGCGGGTAGCGCGCTGCAGTTCCCGAACGCTCTCTGGGGTGAGAATCTGCTGCGCGACTGGAGGGGTGGCTCCCATGCGGTAGACAATCTCCCGCTCTTCCGCCGGAGTGGGGTAACCCACGAGGACCTTAAATAGGAAACGGTCCCGCTGGGCCTCCGGCAGTGGGTAGACACCCTGGTTTTCGATTGGGTTTTGCGTGGCCAGAACCAAAAACGGCTCCGGTACTGGCGTGGACTCCCCTGCGATGGACACCTGGTGCTCTGCCATGACTTCCAGCAGAGCCGACTGCACCTTCGCCGGTGCGCGGTTGATTTCATCAGCGAGCACGATATTTGACATGACCGGGCCGGGCTCGACAATGAACTCCGAGGTGTCCTGGCGGAAAATCCGGGTGCCGACAATATCTGATGGCACCAAATCCGGAGTGAACTGGATACGGGAGTAGGACCCACCCATCACTGTGGCAAAAGTAGACACTGCCAGAGTTTTCGCAACACCCGGAACACCTTCGAGCAGGACATGACCTCCTGCGAGCATCGCGATGAAGAGCTGCTTAATCAGGTGCTCCTGGCCAACCACAACCTTCCCCAGCTCCGCGTATGCGCGCTCGAGGTCCGTGTGGTCAGTGGGCGTTGGGTAGGTCACAGAGAAACCCTTCTTTAGGTCGGTCGCCCGACCTGTAGAACACGTCGTTAGAAACTAGACGAGGCGGACAACGTTCGGTGTCATTCCGTTATAACGGACTGGCGAAATCTTAACCACAGAACCGGACTGCGGTGCCTCAATCATCTTGCCATCGCCCAGGTAGATAGCGACGTGGCCATGACCATTCGGGCCCCAGAACAGCAGGTCACCACGCTTCATCTGAGATGCCGGGTAGTGCTTTCCGCGCTGGTACTGGTAGCCGGTGTAGTGAGGCAGGTCAATGCCGACAGCGGCGTAGGCGTACAGAGTCAGGCCCGAGCAGTCGAAACCAATCTTGTTGTAGTCGCCGTGGGAGTCAGCTACTCCGCCGTCACGGATGCCCTTGGTCGGGCCGTTGGCGTTGCCGCCGCCCCATGCGTATGGGACACCGAGCTGCCCCATCGCGCGTGCGATGACAGTCTCGACCTTCTGGCTGGAAGAACCCGAGGTGCTCTGACCGGTCTCTGGATTCGTCGGCGCCACAGTCTGCGCCGGGGTGCCGCTTGACGACGAGCTGTCGGTGCTAGAAGATTCCGAGGTCTCGGTGGACTCAGAGGAGTCCGAAGATTCGGTCGTCTCAGAGGAACTGGTGGAGCCAGTGGAGCTGTTAGAACCAGTCGAGCGAGTCGAGCCGGTAGTATCCGTGGAGCTGCTCGAACCAGTCGAGTCGGTGGAGCTAGTGGAACCAGTCGAGCTCGTAGAACCAGTGGTGCTAGAGCTTTCATTTGTGGACTCAGAAGAGGAATCCTCATCAGTCTGGTTCGACTGCGCCTCGGCGCGAGTCTTAGCTGCGGCTTCCTCAGCGGCCTTCTTGGCAGCGGCGTCTTCCGCTTCCTTGCGGGCCTGCTCGTTCTCATAATTCTGGCGCTGGGAGTTCAGCTCGTTGACCGCGTTTCGGGCTGCATCCAAAGATGCCTTTGCGGCATCGCGATCGACCTGAGCCTGCTGGTAATCAGCTTGCTCCTTTTGAAGCTCCTCGTTTGCCTCGGAGTACGCGTTCTGAGCATCGGTGTTTCGCTGGTTTGCGGTGGCTTCCGCCTGCTGAGCTTCGTCACTCTTCTTGCGAAGCGTGGACTCCTGGTTAGCAGCCTCGGTTCGATTCTTATCCAGAGAGTCAACGGTCTGCTCTTGACGATCCGCTTCGCGACGCAAAGCGGACAGACGGTTAATAGCCTCGGATGCATCTCGCGCACCCTCGAGAATCGAGCCACTGGAACGTCCCTGGCGCATGATGGTGCGTGCTAGCTCGTCGAACTGCTTCTGGGCACTAGCGAGCTCAGCGCGGGAACGGTCGAGTTGGGTTCGCGCCTCGTCGACCGCCTCGCGCGCACGGTTAGCGGCATCTCGAGCGTTCTCAAGGTCCACCATGGCCTTGTTGACATCCTCGCGGAGAGTGCCCATGCGTAGCTCGAGGTCAGATACCCGGCGCTCGCTGGAAGTTACCTCGGCGACCAGGGACTGCAAGTACGACTCGGCGTTAGAGGCCGCCTCACGCGCTTGACGGATCTGGGCGTCGCTCGGATTCAGTGGTTGTGCAGCTGCGACCTGAGTGTTCGTCGCCAGAAGACCCGCCGTGATAATACCGGCAATTGGACGAGTCCAATATGATGCACGGACTTTGCGATTACTCGGCACCGCGTTACTCCTACATTTCTCCTATGGGTGCGTTCACGCCTCAGAATCGACACCAGCGACTTCCCCATCGTTGGATATCTTCCCGTTGTTGCCTCCAGGTCTTGAGTGGAACTTCGAAAAACGTCGAACCGAAACCAGAACCAAAAGCAACAGCGGCGCTCCCGCGAGTTTTCATTGGTCAATACTGGACCCTTGAGTCCACTATTGGCATCACGAAGCACTTTACGGGTCAAAAAGCTCTAAAAAAACATAAGTAACAAAATTACCAACTGTCCCCCACTTTGTAACCGTTTCGTTATATGCCGTGGCCTGCGGTTATGATGAACCCCAGTTTTCTGTGTGAATTATGTCACTATGTGATGACTTATCGGCGTGCCGGACTGCCGCGGACCTTTACCTGGGGTACCGGGCATAAGAAAAGGTCAAGCGCTCATGCTTGACCTTGGCGAAAATCGTTGACACGGTTACGGCGACTGCAACAGTGTTATCCAATTGAGATAGTGACTGAGTTCTCCACTGCTACCAGTTTTTGGGGCATTTACCCTGTCCCTTGCCGTGGGGTGGAAAACCGGGGACGGTGAATGTATTCAGTGGGGCCGTTAACTCCAGCGTCCGTCGTAAAGCGAACTCTTAGGCGGTTGGGCGTGTGTGTAGCCAGTAGAACGTCAGCCCGACGAAGAGTGCGACGATAACGACGCCTGCGATGAGGCTGTAAAGAGTCCACGGAACGACGTAGTTAGTGAGCTCGTGCAAATAGGCATCGAGACCCGCCGGATAGTCTCGCGGAGTCTCCATCATTGCGTGGTCGGCGCGTTCAATGGCTGCGCGGGGGAAATCGGCAGATGCGGTGGCCACATTGCCCGGTGTGCGCACGACAGTCGTTCCGCCGACTTGGTCCGCTACTTGGCGGGCAAAGGAAAAGATGTCGGTGTTCTTTTGTTCGGCGACGGGGTAAATCTTCTCGCTATCTAGGTAGATGATATTGAAATTGGGCACCCCCCGATTTGCTGCATCGTCGACAATTGGCTGGACCGCTTCTCGGAGCTGTGGGTTATTTGTCACGATGTTGTCGGTGCGTAGCTGAGCGACCACCTTCTCGACGGTTTCTTTCGCTGCCTGTGAATCTGCTGGCGTATGCATTAATTGCCTTCCGTATCGTGCTCCTGTTTTGCGTGAGAATGGTTTCCACGCGCCCCAATTTGGCGGAGATGCTGCTTCGTTTGTCCTATCTATAATGGCCTGCTCTGGATGTGAACGGGGGTAGTGTGACTCGGCGCGCCGCGAGCAATCTACATACAGAACGTTCGTACTGTTATTGTTGATGCAAGGACGGTAACGCTTCCTTAAAAACGTGTGTGTGGGCTCGTGTGCCCCGCGTCGTGATTATTGCTTTAATTGGTTGATAAGGGGCGGCGTGATCGCACCTATGCCTTATGGAGAGCCGAAATTCGAGTGCCGGACTCTTCAGTTAAGGCGACAATTCACCCGAATAGAAATGGAGCTGACTGTGGCTGAAAGCAAGAACTCTTTCAACGCCCTGCGCAAGCTTGAGGTCGGAGACAAGTCTTATGACTACTTCGCTCTTGACGCCGTGCCGGGTATGGAGAAGCTGCCTTACTCGTTGAAGGTTCTCGGTGAGAACCTGCTGCGCAACGAAGATGGCGCCAACATCACTGAGGAGCACATCAAGGCTGTCGCCAACTGGGTTCCTTCGGCTGATCCGTCGATCGAGATTCAGTTCACCCCTGCTCGCGTTATTATGCAGGACTTCACCGGCGTCGCCTGTGTTGTCGACCTGGCTACCATGCGTGAGGCTGTTAAGACTCTCGGCGGCGACCCGGATCAGGTTAACCCGCTGAACCCGGCAGAGATGGTCATCGACCACTCGGTCATCATCGAGGCCTTCGGTAGCGAAGACGCTCTGGCTAAGAACGTCGAGATTGAGTACCAGCGCAATGATGAGCGCTACAAGTTCCTCCGTTGGGGTACTGGCGCATTCTCCAACTTCCGCGTTGTTCCTCCGGGAACCGGTATTGTCCACCAGGTCAACATCGAGTACCTGGCTCGCGTTGTCTTCGAGAACAACGGCCTGGCATACCCGGACACCTGTGTTGGTACTGACTCTCACACGACCATGCAGAACGGCCTGGGCATCCTGGGCTGGGGTGTCGGTGGTATTGAGGCTGAGGCCGCAATGCTTGGCCAGCCAATCTCCATGCTCATACCGCGCGTCGTTGGCTTCAAGCTGACTGGCGACATTCAGCCGGGTGTTACCGCAACCGACGTTGTGCTCACCGTCACCGATATGCTGCGCCAGCACGGCGTCGTCGGCAAGTTCGTAGAGTTCTACGGCGCTGGCGTCTCCAAGCTGCCGCTGGCCAACCGTGCGACCATCGGTAACATGTCGCCAGAGTTCGGTTCCACCGCCGCAATCTTCCCGATCGACGATGAGACCGTCAAGTACCTGGCCCTGACTGGCCGTGACAAGGAGACCCTGGAGCGCGTCGAGGCTTACGCCAAGGCTCAGGGCATGTGGTTGGACGAGAACACTCCGGAGGCTGAGTACTCCGAGTACCTCGAGCTGGACCTGTCCACCGTCGTTCCGTCCATCGCTGGCCCGAAGCGCCCGCAGGACCGCATCGAGTTGGCTTCCGCCAAGGAGCAGTTCCGCAAGGACCTGCACAACTACTCCGACGGCGAGATTAAGGGCGCTGTCAAGGCTTCCGCACCGACCTCCGAGCTGGCCGCAGACTACAACGAGTCCCGCGAGGGCCACGGCGAGTCCGCCGCTAACGGCGCTGAAGGTCGCCCGAGCTCCCCGATTACCGTCACTTCCCCGAAGGGCGGCGAGTACACGCTCGACCACGGTATGGTCGCTATCGCTTCCATCACCTCTTGTACCAACACCTCCAACCCGTCGGTCATGATTGGTGCTGGTCTGTTGGCACGCAAGGCAGTCGAGAAGGGTCTGCAGGCTAAGCCGTGGGTCAAGACCATTTGTGCTCCGGGCTCCCAGGTTGTTAACGGCTACTTCAAGCGTGCTGACCTGTGGAAGGACCTCGAGGCTCTGGGCTTCTACCTGTCCGGCTTCGGTTGTGCAACCTGTATCGGTAACTCCGGTCCGCTGCCGGCTGAGATTTCCTCCGCCATCAACGAGGCCGACCTGGCTGCTACCGCGGTTCTGTCCGGTAACCGTAACTTCGAAGGCCGCATCTCCCCTGACGTGAAGATGAACTACCTGGCCTCCCCGATCCTGGTTATCGCCTACTCGATCGCCGGTACCATGGACTTCGACTTTGAAACCGACGCCCTGGGTCAGGACGCAGAGGGCAACGACGTCTTCCTGCGCGACATTTGGCCGTCCACCGAAGAGATCGAAGCAACCATCGAGGCCTCCATCTCTTCCGAGCTGTACGACGAGGACTACAAGGATGTCTTCGCTGGTGACGAGCGCTGGCAGAACCTGCCGACCCCGGAGGGCAAGACCTTCGCTTGGGACGACAAGTCCTCCTACATCCGCAAGGCACCGTACTTCGACGAGATGGAAATGGAGCCGGCACCGGTTTCCGACATCAAGGGCGCTCGCGTCCTTGCTGCCCTGGGTGACTCGGTGACCACCGACCACATCTCCCCGGCTTCCTCCATTAAGCCGGGCACCCCGGCTGCTCAGTACCTCGACTCCATGGGCGTTGAGCGCAAGGACTACAACTCCCTGGGTTCCCGTCGTGGTAACCACGAGGTCATGGTGCGCGGCACCTTCGCTAACATCCGCCTGCAGAACCAGCTGCTTGACGGTGTTACCGGTGGCTACACCCGCGACTTCACCCAGGAGGGTGGCCCGCAGGCCTTCATCTACGACGCTGCCATGAACTACAAGGAGGCTGGCACTCCGCTGGTCGTCGTTGGTGGTAAGGAATACGGCACCGGTTCCTCCCGTGACTGGGCAGCTAAGGGCACCCTGCTGCTGGGCGTCAAGGCTGTTATCGCTGAGTCCTTCGAGCGTATCCACCGCTCGAACCTCATCGGCATGGGCGTTGTTCCGCTGCAGTTCCCGGAGGGTGAGTCCTGGAAGTCCCTGGGCATCGATGGCACTGAGACCTTCGACATCGCTGGTCTGGAGGAGCTGAACAACGGCTCCATCCCGAAGACCGTCAAGGTTACGGTTACCAAGGAAAACGGCGAGTCCTTCGACTTCGACGCTGTGGTCCGCATCGATACCCCTGGTGAGGCTGACTACTACCGCCACGGCGGTATTCTGCAGTACGTCCTGCGCAACATGATCAAGGGCAACTAGTTTCCCTTTGACTCGTGCGCGCTAGGGCTTGTTACAAGCAGCGCTTCTAGAGGCCGGTAGGTAGCGCTAGCCCGCGGATTCATACCCCACGGGCTAGCGCCCTGCCGGCCTCGGGTTTCTCTACCCCAACCAAAATGAGGCTTGGGAAGTATAGGAATGGCGCTGCCACGTCATGCAGTGAAACATGTCCCTGGGCGTCGCCGGCAAGAAAAGAGTTTCCTTATGCCAAAAGTGAGTAACCAGGATTTAGCTCAACGGCGGCACGAAATTCTCGACGGCGCTCGGCAGTGCTTTGCAGAATTCGGCTACGACGGCGCAACGGTCTCTCGTCTGGAGTCCGCTACCGGTAAGTCTCGCGGTGCTATTTTCCATCACTTCGGATCCAAAGAAGGTCTGTTCTTAGCATTGGCCGAAGAAGATGCCGCAAATATGGCGGAAGTCGCGGAGGCTTCCGGCTTAGTGGAAGTAATGCGTGACATCGTGGCGAACCCAGACAAGCATGGCTGGCTGGGAACTCGCCTTGAGATTGCCCGTCGCCTTCGCAGCGATCCGGAGTTTAAGGGCCAATGGTTGGGCCATCAGGATCAATTGGATGACGCTGTTGCCCACCGATTGACCCAGACATCCTCATCCGGCTCCCTACGGTCGGATTATTCGGTTCGCACGATGCAGCTTTTTCTCGAGCTGATGCTCGATGGCATCATCGTTCGTCTGGCATCTGGTCGCACTGTCGACGAATTGGATTCCGTGCTTGATTTAGTTGAAGACAGCTTACGGCGCAAGGACTAGCCACTCAGGCTAGGCCTGATAGCGTTACGTACCACCCGCTCCCCTAATACGGGAGCGGGTTTCGGCTTTCTGCCGTGCATTTACCCCGTTTGACCGGTGAAGATGCATAGATTTCACTCAATATGGACTAAGCTGTCTATTTATGAGTGTGGGTAAGTTTTTGTTGGTGGCGCTCCGCCCCGCAGATGGTGCGGGGCAAGCCGAGTACCAGGACTTTCTGGATTCCACCGGGCTTGAGCCCAGCCAGTTGGATCTGTTTACCATCGACGCTGTCGGCGCTAAGTTGCCCGACCTGACCTCCTATGACGGCGTATTTGTCGGAGGCAGCCCATTTAACATCACCGACCTTGAGCATTCGGGTTTGCAGAAGTATTCGCACGATGTGCTTTACGACGTACTTAGGAGTCCTGTCCCCGCACTGCTTATCTGCTACGGCGCTAGCTACACAGCCTTTACTTCGGGTGGTTTGGTTAACCTGCGCCACGGCGAAGTAGCGGGTTCTACCCGGGTAGAGCTCACCGAAGCCGCCACTCAAGATCCAATAGCTTCGGTGTTGCCTCCGGTTTTTTATGCGTTGACTGGCCACAAGGAATCCGTTGCGGAACTTCCCAATCACGCAACTTTGCTTGCCACAGGTCCAACCTGTCCGGTGCAGATGTACTCGATCGGATCGAATAACTGGGTTACCCAATTTCATCCGGAGATGAATGCTAACGGACTGCTCCGCAGAATGTCTTTCTACACCGACGTCGGTTACTTTGACCCGTTGGAAGTCGACGCGATTCGACTAAAGGTATCTGATGTGGACCTCCAGGCCGTCTCGTCAATCATCCCCCGATTTATGCACGTATGTACGCATGCAGCCAATCCGAGCCTGCTAGTGGTGCAGTAGTCTCCGTCCCCCTCTAGCTCCCTTTTTCACGAAATTTGTTCCCGCAAATGTCTACCTCCGCCAAGCCCTTCCTCTTGCTTTCCACACGCGGCGAAGATGCCGCAGCTCACGCTGAACATCTCTCATTTGCCAGGAGGTGTGCATTGGCGCCGGCAAAGTTGCATCAAATTCGCCTGGAACAGTCTCGTCCGGGGAATCTGAATCTAGATAACTACTCGGGCGTAATCGTTGGCAGAGGACCCTTTAACGCCTCTGATGACGATAAGAGCTATCTACAGAAGGAAGTCGAGACCTGGTTCGAGGATTTGTTGGCAGAAGTGCTCGAACGAGACTTCCCCTTCTTCGGAGCTTGTTATGGCGTCGGCCTGCTCGGTACTGCTGGCCATGGCCGTGTCTCCCGCAAGCACGGGGAGCAGGCAGCTGTAATCGAAGTAGCTGCAACTCCAGATGGCGAATCAGATCCAATTCTTGATGGTTTACCGGCCCACTTTCACGCCATCGTCGGCCACAAGGAGGCCATCGAAGAACTGCCTGGCGACGCTACGTTGTTGGCAACTGGTAAGGACTGCCCCGTACAGATGTTTCGGTTGGGCCGCAATGCATATGCGACGCAGTTTCACCCGGAATTAGATGCCAACACATTTGCCCAGCGTCTCCAGATTTACGCAAATGAGGGCTACTATTTACCAGGAACAGATCTTAAAGCGGTGTCGGCCGCGCGACAGTTGGATGTTGCTCGAAGTGGGCGTATTCTTCAGAATTTCGCTCGGCTCCATACCGCATGTAGAGACTAATTAGTTTTATCTAGTGGCAATAAGCAAAAGGAATGTGATTGTCGCATGGAGAGGTGGAATCCCGATTCGGCACTTGCCGGACAGTCACCATCAATTGAAATGTCTGTGCTGCGATCCGGCGCGATTATTATTGCCGTCACCGGCTTTTTGTGGCAGGTTGAATCGGCTGTTCGTTCTGTCCCCTTTGAAAACTTTCTGAGCCACTGGTTCCCTTTTGCATCACTGCTCATATTCATTCTCAGCGATATGTTGCTGATTTGGGCTGTGATTAATAATACGCGGCGAGGCCTTATTACCGCACTGCGTGTGCCGATGTACATCATGTTGGTTTTCCTGATGTTGGTTTCAACCTATTGGGATCTCCCTCATAACCTCGTTGGAAATGCGCTCTGGTATAGCCCATTTTCAGGTTTAGCCCTCGCTGCATTTGCTCTGACAGTGCCACTCCACATCAGTTTGTCCGTGATGGTATTTGTTCCCGGACTTATTGCGGTCATTAATTCGT
This sequence comes from Corynebacterium sp. MSK012, assembly GCF_030232435.1. NCBI lineage: Bacteria > Bacillati > Actinomycetota > Actinomycetes > Mycobacteriales > Corynebacteriaceae > Corynebacterium > Corynebacterium sp. MSK012. Next base: position 23,816 of record NZ_JASPJU010000015.1, on the reverse strand, counting down.
GGTTGCTGGGACACACTTTTTGGCTCGACATGTTGTCGGATGTTGGTTTCAATCTCATCAACACTTTTCCATTTGTGATTATTGCAGGCTCTGCACAACCCGTCGCAAGGCTTATTGACTTCACCTACGAGAACTCTCGGAAGGTCAATGAGAGAGCGGAGCGTATGCGTGTCCGCGGCGAGGCGATGAGCAGCTTCAACGCCTATGTCCATGACTATGTATTGGCCGCACTGTCTGCAATCGGTAAGGGCTCTAAGATTGACTTCTCGCTAGACGAGCAGACTGGGCTGTTTTTCTCGCCTCGGCAAACAGTAAGCGGTAGAACTTTTGCTGAGGCTGTACGGGCGCAATTGATGTCGGTGAGCCCCGACATTTCGGTAACGCTAGACACCAGCGAAGAAGGCGGTCCAGTTCGGCTGCCAGGAGAAGTTGCTAACACGTTCCTATTAGCCGCAACCGAGGTGGCAAATAATGCCAAGCGTCACGCAGGTGCCGCAGCGGAAAAGAAATGCCACATTCGTGTTGCCTCGGGAGAGGTGTCCATTGATTTTCGTGACGATGGCACCGGGTTCGACCCCGAGGGAATTGACCCGCATCGTGCAGGTATCCGGTTGAGCGTTAAAGGGCGAATGGAGGCCCTTCGCGGTGGAGATGCTCTCGTTAATTCAAAGCCTGGGAAAGGTACTCAGGTTATTCTCAAATGGCACGGTAATACCTCTCCTGTGGAAGAGGAAGATGTAGTCGATTCCTCCGCTCACACGACATCGCTGTATGACCTCATGGGAATGTCAATTGTTTTTTCCTGGCAGTTCTACGGCGCGATCGTCGGCGTGTTGTTCATGGTTCTAGTCAGTAATGGACAATTATTTACCGCGGCCGGGCAAATCAGTCTGGCATTAGCGATCGGCCTTCTCGGGCTGATTATGTATGGCCGCCATTCACAATTGCCGTTAGCCCGTGCAATCGTAACTGGTGTCGCGATCGTTGTATTAGCTGTGGTGGGGCTCTACCAGCCCATTCCAAATAATTTGGAATGGTCGTATTTCTGGCACTTTAGCTTAATTTCTTTTGCATCTGCATTGCTCGCCATCCGCGGCCGCCCCTGGGTTGCGCTGAATTCAGTGCTCGGTGGCGCGATCATGGTGGAGCTTCTCAAGTTCTTCCCCTTTGCCCCCTCGGATACGACCCACATCAGTATCTCTGGAGTTGACCTGTTAGTTCGCTCCGTGATGTTGGTCGCGGGAATTTTGACGTCCATCATGGTCCGCTTTTTTATGCGCACCGTTCCGCAGTCTATTCAGGATTATAATCGTGCGCTGTACGCTGCCGGGGCCGCCAAAGAGTACGAAATTAGCAGCCAGAGTAACTACGAATGGCTGCAGCGCCGGGTCGGCCCCATTTTTAGCGCCGCTGCAGTTTTGGAAGAACCGACCCCGCGACTGCAGTTGCGTGCGCGGCTTACAGAGCAGCTTCTCCGAGACGTCCTACGTTCGCCGCATCTAAATGTTGGGTCCCTTCACCAAGCTGTTTGGGACGCCCGCGCAAGAGGTGTTCATGTCCGGCTCCTCGATGACCGCAATCACACGCAGGCCGTTTCCGATAGCACCGATGTGCGCCGTATTCCGCTTGTCGACGACGATTCCGCGGTGGCCAAGTTGATGCCGAACTTCCTCGAAGCAATCGATAACGCCGAAGAAGGATCGGTAACAATTCGCCTATTGCCCCCGGGCAGACGTGCATTTGCATCTATTTCTGATGACAATGGAGTGCAAAGGTTTGATGAAGCCGGTGAGAGGATAGTGATGTCACGTGACTAGGGAGAATATTGCGGGAATGAGCAATGCTTCCATCGACGTCTCGGCTGCAATTGACTCCGACAACATCGGAGATTACAGCGTGCAGTCGGATCGTTTGCTTCGCGTTGCTGCGATTGATGATCATGCCTTGACTCTGCAGGGGCTCGAAACCCTGCTTTCTGCAGAGCCAGACTTTGAGCTCGTCGGCTGTTATCAAACTGTGCCGGAGCTACTGGCCGATGTGGGCACCGATGACCGCCTGGATGTGGTCGTGCTGGATCTACGGCTGGCGGATAATTCAGATCCAGCGCAGAACGTTCTGTCGCTGGAATTGGTTACCGATCACGTGCTCATCCTCTCGTCAGCTGAAAGCCCATACCTTGTCCGAAAGGCAGTGCGTACCGGAGTGATGGGGGTTGTGCAAAAATCGGAAACCCCGGAGACAATCGTGTCTGCAGTACGGCTGGCGGCACTTGGCAAGGGTGCGCTGACTACAGAATGGGCATCGGTAGTTGACTCTGATCCCCTGCTCGACTCTGTCGATTTGTCAGAACGCCAGCGTGAGGTACTGGAGCTGTACGCCTCCGGTGAGTCGACGAAGCGAGTCGCGTCGATGACAGGGCTGACACCGAACACCGTGTTGGACTACTTGGGCCGTATTCGAGCCAAGTATGCGGCAGCTGGCCGGGCCGAGAACAGCCTTAACAAGTCGGAGATGTATAGGCTCGCGCAGCAGGACGGTTACCTGCCAGGGCCAATGGATCCGTCTTAAGCCAGCTCGACGATTTCCATGTAGTCGTCGCTCCAGAGGTCTTCGGTGCCGTCGGGAAGCACGATGACGCGCTCGGGCTCTAGCGCCTTGACCGCACCTGGATCGTGGGTAACCAGAACGACGGCCCCGGTGTAAGTGCGAAGTGCATCGAGAACCTGTTCGCGGGACTGCGGGTCGAGGTTGTTAGTGGGCTCGTCGAGAAGCAGGACGTTTGCGCGGGAGCTAACCAGCGTCGCCAGCGCCAGACGCGTCTTCTCACCACCGGAGAGGGTTCCCGCTGGCTGCTGCAGCTTGTCGCCGGAGAACATAAAGGCACCGAGCAGGCTCCGCAGCTCCGGCTCGTTGACGTCAGGGCAGGCGTAGACGGTGTTTTCCCAGACAGTCTTGTCCGGATCAATCGTGTCGTGCTCCTGGGCGAAGTAGCCGATGCGCAGGCCGTGGCCGGAGACAATGCCGCCTTCGCCATCGGTGCGCTCCACACCGGCGAGTAGCTTCAGCAGCGTCGTCTTACCAGCACCATTGAAGCCGAGGACAACCACGCGGGAACCCTTGTCAATCGCAAGATCAACACCGGCGAAGACCTCCAACGAGCCATACATCTTGGTCAGTCCCGTGGCGTTGAGCGGAGTCTTGCCACAGGGCGCCGGCTCGGGGAAGGAAATGTGGGCGACCTTATCCTCGACGCGGACTTCGTCGAGACTGTCCATCATGCGCTCAGCACGAGCCACCATCTGCTTGGCCGCACGGGCCTTCGTCGCCTTCGCGCCTAGCTTCTCGGCCTGCTTGCGCAGTGCGCTGGCTTTCTTCTCCGCGTTAGCGAACTCACGGCGACGTCGAGCCTCATCGGTCGCGCGTGCCGACAGGTAGTTCTTCCAGCCCATGTTGTACACATCAGCTTCGGCGCGCACCGCATCGAGGAACCAGACTTTGTTACACACGGCCTCGAGCAGCTCGACATCGTGCGAAATCATAATCAAGCCGCCCTCATGCTTACTGAGGAATTCGCGCAGCCAGGTAATCGAATCCGCATCGAGGTGGTTCGTCGGTTCGTCGAGAAGCAGCGTCGTGGCGGACTTGCCCGAGCCTTCGGTAGCGGCGAAGAGAATCTGCGCAAGCTCGACGCGGCGGCGCTGACCACCCGAAAGCGTCTTCAGCGGCTGGTCGAGTACGCGCTCCGGCAACCCCAGCGCGTCGCAAATGCGGGCTGCCTCGGCGTTCGCCTCGTAGCCGCCGAGGTCGTGGTAGCGCTCCTCGAGACGCGAAAACTTCCGAATCGCCGCATCGCGTTTCGTGTCAGTGGTCGCGGTCTCCATGATCTCCTGTTGGCGATCCATGCTGCGGCGGATTTGGTCAAGACCTCGCGCCGACAGCACACGGTCGCGGGCGGAGATGTCGATGTTGCCCTCGCGCGAGTCCTGTGGCAGGTAACCAATCGAGCCAGAGCGCACTACTGAACCGCCATAGGGTTCAGTTTCACCGGAGAGAATACGCATAGTCGTCGTTTTGCCAGCACCATTTCGCCCGACGAGTCCAATCCGGTCTCCCGGCTGGACGCGCAGCTGCTCACCCGGCGCAGTGAGCAGGGTACGGGCGCCGACTCGGACTTCAAGGTCATGGGTCACAATCACGAACGAGTAGCCTACCAGTTATGACTTCATTTCCCGTGACCGCCTCCGTCGTCGGCCTCGGGCCCGCCGGAAGAATCGCCGCCCACCGTGCATCCGCTCGCGGCTGGGATGTCACCGCTTATGACCCAGCCGGTGGCACACTGCCCTCGACGATTGGTCTCTGGTGCGACCAACTCCCCGACTGGTTGCCCAGCGACTTCCTTGCCGCCACCTTTCAACCCAGCGTCATTCTTGCCGACGGCACCGAACGTCAGCTCGCCCGCAACTACGGCGTTGTTAACAAGGACTGCCTGCAAAAACTGGGCGGTTTCCACATCGAACGCCGCGCGCTCACCGATTCCGAAACCACGGGTACTGACATCACAATTGTCACCACCGGGCGCACGCACGCCGCAGTCGGGCGAGGTGGGCAGGTACGGCAGCTCGCCATCGGGCACATCTTTTCGCTTGACGACGTCCCCAGCGCCCACCGCCGCGCAGTTTTCATGGACTTCACTCCGGCTGAACCGGTTGACCCAGCGACAGAGCCGGCTAGTTTCTCCTATCGCATTTTCTTGGATGACAGGACCTTCCTCATTGAAGAGACCATTCTCGCTACTCCGACTCCTATGGTTGACGGGTATCGTGGCGAAGCCGGTGCGCCAGTCGGCAGCGGCGGTGAGGCCGATGACTCCGTACTTCTAGCGCTGTTGCGTAGACGCCAAAGTGCACGGTTGAAGTCCCTGGGGCTTTCGGAAGATCTGGCCATCGACGAAGAAGTGGTGTCCTTTCCCCTACTGGCAAACCTTCCCTCTCGCCGCGGTGACGTGACGCACAGTGGACCATCCATGGGCACTCTCTTCGGCTTTGCTGGTGGTTGGATGCATCCTGCCACTGGTTACTCGGTGGGTTCGGTTATCGAAGATGTCGACCGCTTCTTGGCCGATATGGAAAAGAAGGGAAGCCGGACGCTGGGGACGTCGTTAAGCATGCGATTGCAGCGATGGCTACGCGAACGTGGGCTCGCGGCGTTGCTGGGGTTCGATGCACGACAGACGGGTGCGTTTTTCCGGGCGTTCTTTTCGTTGCCGGAGAAGGACGTTTTTGCCTATTTGATAGGGACATCCCCACTGACGACGCTTCGCGCTATGGCGAAAGTGGCCGTGCCTTTGCTGAAAATGAGTCCGCGTACGTGCGGAAAGCTCATCGCTGGGTTTGTGCGGGGACCTGGGAGATGGAGAACTCGTTGACCGGGAGCATATACATCAGCCGATTTGTGGGGTGATACCAACAATTAAAGCGGTGTGGTTTTTGCATTCACCGGAGTACAAACGCTTATGATAAATGAATGACTTCGACGCAATCTGAGGAGACTTCCTCACAAAACCATAAGCTTCAGCGCAGGCTGAGAGCTCGCCACCTGAACATGATTGCCATTGGTGGTGCCATTGGTACGGGCCTGTTTGTTGCCTCCGGTGCGACCATTTCGCAGGCCGGTCCAGGCGGTGCGCTTATCGCTTACGCTCTTATCGGCATCATGGTGTGGCTGGTTATGCAGTCTCTCGGCGAGATGGCCGCTTACCTGCCGGTGCCCGGTTCCTTCCAGGAGTACGGTCGCCGATACGTCTCAGAATCCTTCGGCTTTGCCATGGGCTGGAACTACTGGTTTAACTGGGCGATTACTGTGGCCGCAGAGCTCGTCGCTGCTGCGCTGGTGATGCGCTATTGGTTCCCGGATGTGCCTTCAATCATCTGGTCCGCGCTCTTCCTCGCGATTCTATTCGGGCTGAATGCCCTGTCCGCACGTGCATTCGGCGAGGGTGAGTTTTGGTTTGCGACCATCAAAGTCATTACCGTCATCGTCTTCCTCGTTCTTGGTGTCGGCATGATTTTCGGCATCTTGGGTGGGTCCTCTCCCGGCTTCGAAAACTGGACCACGGGCGACGCCCCATTCGTCAATGGCGGAATGGGACTGTTGGCTGTCTTCGTCGTAGCCGGATACTCCTTCCAGGGCACCGAGATGGTTGGTGTAGCAGCAGGTGAGGCTGAAGATCCTGAGCGTACGATTCCCCGCGCGATTCGCACTATCTTCTGGCGTATCCTGCTGTTCTACATCGGTGCCATCGCGGTTATTGGTTTCCTTATTGCGTACACGGACCCGAATCTTCTGAACGCCGCCGAGGACAACATTTCCATTTCACCGTTCACCCTGGTCTTTGAACGCGCAGGTATCGCGATTGCCGCTGGCCTGATGAACGCTGTCATTCTGACTTCGGTGTTGTCCGCGGGTAACTCCGGTATGTATGTGTCCACTCGTATGCTGTTTTCCCTGGCCCGTCAGGGACACGCTCCGCGTTACTTTGGCAAGCTTTCTGGGCATGGCGTTCCGCTGCGCGCTCTGATTGCCACCGCTGTCATCGGTATGGCTGGCTTCATTACCTCATTGGTAGGCGATGGTGTGGCGTACACCTTCTTGCTGACGCTGTCTGCGCTCGCGGGCTTTATCACCTGGTTTGGTATCTCTTTCAGCCACTACCGCTTCCGCAAGTGTCTGAAAGCCCAAAATATCCCGTTGGATTCGCTTCCCTACAAGGCGAACTTTTTCCCCGCCGGTGCTGTGCTGGCACTGATTATGTGCTTCTTTGTGGTGGCAGGACAGGCACTTGATCCGATCCGTACTGGCGAAAATATCTTTGCTATCCTCACTCCGTACCTGGGTATTCCGGTCTTCGTCCTGCTGTGGTTCATCCATAAGAAGGCCACGGGCTCCAAGCTCGTTGACCCGGCCACCGCAGACATGAGTCGCGAATAGCTGCGAAGGGCTGTGAATAGATGCGAGTAGCTATGCATCTCGCATCTAACTCTCACAACTTGGATTAGCAGTCGAAGACAATAGCGACCCCGCTTGGCACTTTTCAGTGCCAGGTGGGGTCGTTTTTAACTCCGAGTCGGACAGCTTGAAAAAATTGCGGGGATGCTCGTGTGAATACGGGCTGCAGATGTGAAACTGTGCAAGTTTATGACGCTTTCAGGCCATTTTTTGAGCCATTTTTGACATAAATGCAGTCAGTAACTCGCATCGCCCTACCGATCCCGGCCATAAACGCAGTCAGCAACTCATAAACAAACGAAAAAGTGCCTAGCTGAACGAGCCAGGAGCTCGTCGCCAAGCACTTTTAACGTAGCGGTTCTCTAATCACCGCTGTCACTGATCATCTAGACCGAGAAGCCGAGAGCGCGCATCTGCTCGCGGCCGTCCTCAGTGATCATGTGTGGGCCCCATGCCGGAGACCAGACCCAGTTGAGGCGGAAGTCGCGGATACCCTCGACCTTCATAACCTCGGAGGCAGTCTGGTCGGTGAGCATATCGGTCAGCGGGCAGGCCGGGGACGTGAGTGTCATGAAGATAGCGGCAATGTCGCCTTCTTCAATCCAGATGTCATATACCAGGCCCAGGTCCACGACGTTGACTCCGAGTTCCGGATCAACAACCTCGTACATTGCCTCTTCAACCTGGATGGCCAGCTTGTTATCGGCTTCGGTCTGCTCCGGTGCCGGCGGGACGGTGATGGACTCGTACGCATCCCCCTCATCAATGGGAGCACCAGTAGTCATGGTGTCCTCGTCGACAGCATCAGGCTGTGCGGGCGAGGTGGCGTCATTAGCGATTGGTTCAGTCATGGCGATGGCCTTCCTCGTCATTGGTAACGGTTACAGTCGCGGTACCAACGCCGTTGCCTTCAGCAGCGTTGGCCAGGGCCTCAGCGGTTGCGGCCTGGAAAGCTTTCCATCCGAGAAGTGCGCACTTCACGCGGGCGGGGTACTTAGAAACTCCAGCGAAGGCAATCCCATCGCCGATAATGTCCTCATCGCCCTCAATCTTGCCTCGGGAGGTGACCATCTTCTCGAACTCGGCAAGCTTGGCCATGGCCTCGTCGACAGTCTTGCCGACAATCTCCTCAGCCATAACTGAGGTAGAGGCTTGCGAGATAGAACAGCCCACGGCGTCATAGGAGACGTCATTGACGACGGTGAGGTCGTCGTTCAGAGTGACGCGAAGCGTGAGTTCATCGCCACACGACGGGTTGACGTGATGCACTTCCGTATTGAAAGGCTCCCGCAAACCCGCATGCTGCGGATGCTTGTAGTGATCCAGGATAACTTCCTGGTACATCTGCTCGAGCTTCATGTCCTTCTCCTTTCTTAAAGTTACGGGGTGACACCGAAGAACTTCTGTGCATGGCGCACTGCGTCGGCAAGCGCCTGAACGTCCTCTTCCGTGTTGTAGATGTAGAAGGATGCCCGGGCGGTCGACTGGGCGTTGAGGATTTGGTGAATTGGCCACGCGCAATGGTGACCGACGCGGATGCACACGCCCTGGTCGTCTAAAACCTGGCCAAGATCGTGCGGGTGAATGCCCTCGACCTTGAAGGAGACTGCAGAGCCACGCTGTTCTGGAGTAGTCGGACCGATGATGGTCACGCCATCAATTTCCTGCAGCTTCTCCAGTGCGAGCGCGGTCAGGTGGTGCTCATGAGCAGCTACCTTATCCATACCGATGGCATCCAGGTACTTCACCGCAGCCCCCAGGCCGACGACCTGGGAGGTCATCATGGTACCCGCCTCGAAGCGCTGCGGAGGCGCCGCGAAGGTGGTCTTCTCCATGGTGACGACCTCAATCATCGAGCCACCAGTGAGGAACGGCGGCAGTGCCTCGAGCAGTTCCCGGCGACCGTAGAGCGCGCCGACCCCGTTGGGGCCGAGCATCTTGTGGCCGGAGAACGCCAGGAAGTCCACATCGAGCTCCTTGACGTCGACAGGCATATGCGGCACCGACTGGCAGGCATCGAGGACTACCAGCGCTCCGACCTCGCGAGCACGGCGCACCATTTCCTTCACATCGGTTACTGCACCGGTGACGTTTGACTGATGGGTAAAGGCCACAACTTTGGTCTTCTCGCTGAGCTCCAGCGAGTCCATATCAATGCGGCCGTCTTCAGTCACGCCATACCAACGCAGTGTCGCACCAGTGCGGCGAGCCAGCTCCTGCCACGGCACCAAGTTCGCGTGATGCTCCAGCTCAGTGACGACAATCTCGTCACCCTCGCCGACCTGGTACTGACCTGCGCGGTCGTCGCCAAGCACGAATGCCACTGTGTTCAACGCTTCGGTGGCGTTCTTGGTGAAGACCAGCTCGTCATAGTCGGCGCCGATGAAGCCTGCAATGGCTTCGCGGGCATCTTCGTAGGCGTCCGTGGCCTCCTCAGCAATCTCGTAGGCACCGCGGTGCACCGGTGCATTGTGGTGGGTTAGGAACTCCACCTCAGCATCGATGACTTGCTTGGGGCGCTGCGAGGTCGCTCCGGAATCCAGGTAGACCAGCCGCTTTCCGTCACGGACAGTGCGCGACAGAATCGGAAAGTCCTCGCGGAGTGATGGGCTGAGTAGTTCGGCGTTAGGCATTGATGTACTTCTCGTAGCCGTGCTCTTCCAGCTCGTCTGCAAGCTCCGGGCCACCGGAGGTGATGAAGCGACCATCGTGGAAGACGTGGACGAAGTCCGGCTTCACGTAGTTCAGGATGCGCTGGTAGTGAGTAATGATCAGAATGCCGCCGTCGTTTTCGTCCTGGTAGCGGTTAATGCCGTCAGAGACAACGCGCAGAGCGTCGACGTCCAGGCCGGAGTCGGTCTCGTCCAGGATGGCGAACTTCGGCTTCAGCAGGTCGAGCTGCAGAATCTCGTGACGCTTCTTCTCGCCACCGGAGAAGCCCTCGTTGACGGAGCGCTCGGAGAACGACGAATCGATCTCCAGGTCAGCCATTGCCTCACGGACCTCCTTGACCCAGTGGCGCAGCTTCGGAGCCTCGCCGCGGACAGCGGTTGCTGCAGAGCGCAGGAAGTTGGACATGGACACGCCGGTGACCTCGACCGGGTACTGCATTGCCAGGAAGAGCCCAGCGCGAGCGCGCTCGTCGACGCTCATCTCCAGCACGTTTTCGCCGTCGAGGAGAATCTCGCCCTCGGTGACTTCGTAACGCGGGTGACCTGCGATGGTGTAGCTCAGGGTGGATTTACCAGAGCCGTTCGGCCCCATCACAGCGTGGGTTTCGCCGGAGTTGATCGTCAGGTTGACGCCCTTCAAAATCTCCTTGGGCTCGGCGGACTCATCGGTCGGCAGCACCTGCGCGTGGAGGTTACGGATTTCCAAAGTGCTCATAGTGAAATCTTTTCCTTTAATCGGTGTAAGTGGCCTGTCCCCCGGCACTTCCGGGTTGACAGGACGGAAAGGGTGAGAAAGAAGATAAGCGGTTAGAAGCCAGCGGTGTTGAGCTCTTCGTCAACGAGCTTTTCAAGCTTCTCGCGAACGGACTCGACCGGAATCAGGTTGATGACCTCGCTGAAGAAGCCGCGAACCACCAGACGGCGAGCGGCCAGCTCCGGAATACCGCGCGAGAGCAGGTAGAAGAGCTGTTCCTCGTCGAAGCGGCCAACGGTGGCAGCGTGCCCAGCACCGGCAATCTCACCGGTTTCAATTTCCAGGTTCGGAACTGCGTCGGCACGCGCGCCTTCGGTGAGCAGCAGGTTGCGGTTGAGCTCGTAGGTGTCGGTGCCCGTCGCTTCTGCACGAATGAGCACGTCTCCCACCCACGCGGTGCGGGCCTCACGATGAGCGACATTCGGCTCGCCCTGCAGCGCGCCCTTGTACATCACGTTGGAGCGGCAGTTCGGCACAGCGTGGTCGACCAGCATGCGGTTTTCAAAGTACTGACCGGCATCAGCGAAGTACACGCCCAGCAGATCGACGTCGCCGCCGGGTGCCGTGAAAGCAACGCGCGGAACGATACGGACAACCTCGCCGCCAAACGTTGCGACAGTGTGGCGCAGCGTAGCATCGCGGCCGACACGAACGTGGTGCGCAGAGCCATGAACGGCATCTTCGTTCCAGTTCACCATGGTCACGACGCCCAGCTTGGCGCCGTCGCCGATTACGAACTCGATGTTGTCCGCGAACGTGCCACTGCCTCGGTAGTTAATGACGCAGACGGCCTCGGCATGGGACTGCACGTCAATGACAATGTGGCCGTAGGACACCTTGTCCTCGCCCGGACCATCGATGTCGATGACGACAGGCTCCTTGGACACCGAGTTCTTCGCGAAGGTCACGATGTGCGCATCGTCGAAGTTGGAGTACGCCTGTGCTGCCACGCGGTCCGTTGGGGCGCCGGCGCGACCAAGGCGCTCGTCGTCACGCTTGACGACGTCCACAGCGACGCCATCCTGACCAGCAGTCTCGACCGAAATTGAGGCTGCAACCGGCTCTGCTGCGGTGCCGTTGTGGAGACCGCGGAGCTTACGCAGCGGCGTGAACTTCCACTCTTCATCCTTGCCATGCGGCACGGCGAAGTCCTCCACGTTGAAGGATGAGAAAACGTCGCCCTTGTTCGCCAGCACGCGACGGCTATGAGCAGCCTGGTTTTCGTTGTTAATCGTCGTAGTCATTGGTATTAACCGACCGAACCTTCCATCTGCAGTTCAATGAGGCGGTTTAGCTCGAGGGCGTATTCCATCGGGAGCTCCTTGGCGATGGGCTCGACAAAGCCGCGCACGACCATGGCCATTGCATCTTCTTCCTCGATGCCGCGGCTCATCAGGTAGAAAAGCTGATCGTCAGAGACCTTGGAAACCGTTGCCTCGTGGCCGAGGGTGACGTCGTCCTCGCGGACATCCACGTATGGGTACGTGTCCGAACGTGAAATCGTGTCCACCAGGAGTGCGTCACACTCGACGTTGGAGTGCGAGTGCTTGGCACCCTTGTTGACCTGCACCAGACCGCGGTAGGCAGCGCGGCCACCGTTGCGGGCCACGGACTTGGACACGATGTTGGAGCTCGTGTGCGGAGCCATGTGCACCATCTTGGCGCCGGTGTCCTGGAACTGGCCCTCGCCAGCCATAGCCACGGACAGCACCTCGCCCTTGGCATGCGGACCGGTCATCCACACTGCCGGGTACTTCATGGTGACCTTGGAACCGATGTTGCCGTCAATCCACTCCATGGTTGCGCCCTCTTCGCACTTGGTGCGCTTGGTAACCAGGTTGTAGACGTTGTTCGACCAGTTCTGGATCGTGGTGTAGCGGCAGCGGCCACCCTTCTTCACGATGATCTCCACAACAGCCGAGTGCAGCGAGTCGGACTTGTAAATCGGAGCGGTACAGCCCTCGACGTAGTGCACGTAGGCATCTTCGTCGACAATAATGAGCGTGCGCTCGAACTGTCCCATGTTTTCCGTGTTGATACGGAAGTATGCCTGCAGCGGGATGTCCACGTGGACGCCCTTCGGCACGTAAATGAAGGAGCCGCCGGACCAGACTGCGGTGTTAAGAGCGGAGAACTTGTTGTCACCGGACGGAATGACGGTGCCGAAGTACTCCTTAAACAGCTCCGGGTGCTCCTTGAGAGCGGTGTCGGTGTCCAGGAAGATAACGCCCTGGGCCTCCAGATCCTCGCGAATCTGGTGGTAGACAACCTCAGACTCGTACTGAGCGGCGACACCTGCGACCAGGCGCTGCTTCTCAGCCTCCGGAATGCCGAGCTTGTCGTAGGTGTTCTTAATATCCTCCGGCAGGTCTTCCCAGGTCTGGGCCTGCTTCTCGGTGGAGCGAACGAAGTACTTAATGTTGTCGAAGTCGATGCCCGACAGATCCGCGCCCCAGGTGGGCAGCGGCTTGCGGTCGAAGATTTCCAAAGCCTTCAAGCGACGTTCAAGCATCCACTCCGGCTCGTTCTTCTTAGCCGAAATATCGCGAACGACCGCTTCAGACAGGCCACGCTTCGCGGAAGCGCCAGCGGTATCCGGGTCGTGCCAACCGAACTGGTAGGCACCAATGGACTCGATAATCTCTTCGTCAGTCTGCGGAGTGGCAGCCTTCGTGGATTCAGCCACGTCGGTGGAGTTCTCATGGGCGAGGGTCATTCTCCGCTCCTTTCTTGTGGCGATTCAGTAAGTGTCTTTGTTACGGGAGTGAGTGGGATATTCGTAGTGCAGATACCGTTTCCATCAGCGATAGTCGCCAACGGTTGGGTGTGCTGACCTAATAATTTACTAACGGCTTCATGCTCCGCCGCGCAGAGCTCCGGAAACTCGGAGGCTACGTGGCTAATTGGGCAATGGTGCTGGCAAATTTGCACGCCGCCAGTGTTCTGGTTGATAGTTGCCGCGTACCCGGCCCGTCGGAAAGCATCGACGACGGCCTCTACGACCTCTTCCTTCTCTGCGTCCTGCCCCACTGGGGTGACGCCGAGCAGAATGTCATCAATGCGCTGACGGGCAAACTGGGCAACTGCCTGCTCACCACCGGCCTTGCGCAGTGCGGTCAGAGCTGCACTGGCAAGATCGTCGTAAGCGTGCCCGAATCTAGCGCGGCCCCGATCTGTCAGGCGATAGGACTTTGCTGGCCTGCCTCGGCCCCGGGGGCCGGTGCTGGGTGCCGGAGCGGTTTCGGCAAGACCTTCGTCCACCAGAATGTCAATATGACGGCGGACGCCTGCAGCGGATAGTCCCAGGGTGTCTGCGATAAAAGTCGCGGACGCCGGGTTGTGTTCCAGAAGCAATTGGAGAATGCGCTTGCGCGTATCACCATCATTGACTGTCGGCTTCCGATCTGCCATGACTGGTGAGTCACCTCCTGCGATTGGACTGCTGGATAATAATGGGTGTCTAGGTGGCTCAGCGAGGCAAGTATCCCACTTGCGCCGCTGGTGTATTAGACAACATAATTGTGTCGTAATTGGGCCACAATGTCCAACGCATTTAAATATCAATGCAACGTCGCTGATTAGAACGCCCTTTCGGCGTGTCGAATCGTCTACTATGTGACTTTGTGAAAACTAACCGACCTACCCCGCGCCGCTCGTCCGCCTTCGACGACGCTCTCGGGGTGCGTGACGCCATTCCGAAAATTGGTCTGGCCGGTTCTAGGTCGGCAACCCTCCACCAGGGCTCAGAACAGCCGCTCCAACACCGCATCAATTACCGCGAACTCAGACGCTTCACCTGGCTGCGTTGGCTGGGTGCTCTCGGTGCGATCTTTATTATGGTCGCTGGGATTGGCGCAGGCGCGACACCGGTGGTTGGAAATGAGTTTTGGGGTACACCACTTGGGCTAATCCTCGGTCGAATGTTGGTGGCAACGACAATCGTCACCTTCGTGGGCATTGGCATGTTAGTCACAGCCTGGTTGGGTGTCGGCGCTTTCGTTCTGGCCGGTGCGCGGACTCGCGTCACCGCAGTGACTACTCCGATGCTCATACGCACCTACGCGGCATGGGTATTGCCCTTGATGTTTACCGCTCCCCTGTTTACGCAGGATATCTATTCCTATTTGGCGCAGGCTGCAATTGTGGAGCGGGGTATGGATCCCTACCTCGCAGGACCTGTTGACCTATTGGGAGCCAACGACCCACTTGCCCGATCGGTGCCATTGATTTGGTCGCACTCTCCGAGCCCATACGGCCCCACAGCCCTCGCAGTGGCATGGGGTATCGCCAAGATAACCAGCGACGGGGTGATCGCTTCCGTCTTTCTGCATCGACTCGTCGCCATTGTTTCGCTTCTCGTGGTGTCCTGGGCGCTGGTGCAGCTTGGTCGCCGCTGCGGCGTTAGCTCTCAGTTCACCCTCTGGCTGGGCACGCTCAATCCGCTGGTATTGCTGCACCTGGTGGGCGGTATCCACAATGAGGCCCTGCTGCTGGCACTCCTGCTTGTTGGTCTCGAACTGTGTCTGCGAGCTATCCACGGCCCTGCGCAATCGATGGTGCCCGATGAGCTGCTAGAACCCGGACCGATCGGACACGAGAACCAAAGCCGAGGTAGATCGTGGGCGCTGTATGCAGGCGGTATCGTGCTCATCAGCCTCGCCGGAATGGTCAAAGTCACCGGTTTCGTGGCGCTCGGCTTTGCCGGCATGTGGCTGGCCCGAAAGTTTGGCAGCACCTGGAAGGCCGTTGCTTTTTCCGCGGTAGTGACGGGCGCAATAACCGTCGTCACGGCAGTCGTTGTTTCCTTAGGAACTGGTCTGGGCTTTGGTTGGATCACCGCGCAGGGTGGCGCTGCAACGGTGCGCAGTTGGATGTCGTTAACTACCCTGCTCGGGATTATCGCTGGTTTCTTCGGCAGGCTTCTGGGGCTCGGCGATATCAGCGACAGTGCTTTGCTGTTTACCCGCGGCATTGGCGTAGTGCTGGTGGCTGCCTGGCTCCTGCGCATGCTGTTAGCGACGTTCCGTGGGCGCATTCACCCGCTCGGCGGCTATGGCCTGGCGATGTTCGCTCTAGTAATCCTCTTCCCCGTCGTGCACCCCTGGTACCTGCTATGGGCCATCGTGCCCCTGTCCGCTTGGGCCAACCGGGTACAATTTCGCATTGCCGTGGTTCTGTACTCGGCAATTTTCAGTTTTGTAGTACTACCACGCGGCCTGGGGTTACCTCCGGGCACCGTCGCTCAGATTTACCTACTGGCGTTGGTATTCTTCGTCGCAGTCATGTTCGTCATCTTGGCGTACTCGACGCGATCTAAGGTATTTCGCCTTCATTAAAACTGTGAGATTAGACTGACTAACCGTGAATAACGCTGCCAATTCTCCTGCTCTGCGCCTTGAGAACGTAACGAAGAAATTCGATGACGTTGAGGCTGTATCAGACCTTTCGCTTTCCCTGGATCGAGGTAGGGTTCTTGCGCTCCTCGGCCCCAACGGTGCTGGTAAGACCACAACCGTTGAAATGTGTGAGGGCTTCATCAAGCCGGATGAAGGGCGAATTCGCATTCTCGATCTCGACCCGGTCACTCAAACCACAGCACTGCGCAGTCGCATTGGCATCATGCTCCAGGGCGGAGGTGCCTACCCCGGTGTTCGCGTTGGCGAAATGCTGAACCTCGTTGCCAGTTACTCCGCAAACCCGCTGGACACTGATTGGCTTCTTGAAGTCGTTGGCCTAGAACGCCATCGTAAGACGAACTACCGCAGGCTCTCTGGCGGTCAGCAGCAGCGACTGTCGCTCGCATGTGCCCTGGTCGGACGCCCGGAGCTTGTGTTCCTCGACGAGCCGACAGCAGGCCTCGATGCTCAGTCCCGTCTAGCCGTCTGGGATCTCATCTCGTCGCTGCGCCGTGATGGGGTCACCGTGGTCCTGACAACGCACCTCATGGACGAGGCCGAATCGCTTGCCGACGACGTTGCGATTATCGACCGGGGCCATTTAGTTGTGGCCGGTACCACCGAGGAGATCACTAGCGCAGGCGCATCGGCTCTCCAGGGAACGTCGTCAAGCACTGCTATGAAGATCAGCGTTCGAGGCAGCCTTGACTTCGAAGAGGTCAACCGCAACTTCAGCGAGTCCGGTCTTCCACAGCGTCTGCAGCGTTCTGGCGGTGGAGAGTTTTCCCTGATTGGTGAGGCTTCACCGCGCGCCTTGACTGTCTTGGCGCAGAGTTGCGAGCAGCAAGAGGTGTTGATCACCTCGTTGAATAGGGCGACGCAATCGCTTGAAGATGTCTTCTTGCAGATCACTGGAACGGAGATGAGGAGCTAATGACTACCGCACCGAGGGCCGATGCTTCCCGCTTTGCAAAGGGCACTTTCGCCCCAGCGCCACAGCGTTCGGACATGGCGAAGTTGGTCATGTCGCAGGCGTGGTTGGAAACGAAGCTCTTCTGGCGACATGGTGAGCAAATGCTCCTCACCATCATTATCCCGTTGGCGATGCTCATCGGCCTGGTGATGGTGCCGGTGTTGGAGCTCGATGATCCGCTCGAGCGTATCTTCCCCATGGTGCTGGCGATTTCCGTCATGTCTGCAGGGTTTACCGGACAGGCAATTGCCGTGGGCTTTGACCGCCGTTACGGAGCCCTGAAGCGCATCGGCGCCTCAGGCGTGCCACCCTGGGGCATTATCGCAGGCAAGATTGTGTCGGTCTGCACCACCGTCACGTTGCAGTACGTACTGTTTAGTCTCGTGGGGCTCGCCCTTGGCGCAGAGCTGTCGATTGGCGGCTGGCTGCTGGCTTATGTGGGGATGCTTCTGGGAACGTTCGTCTTTACCTCATTGGGCTTGCTCATGGGCGGTACGTTGGGAGCCGAGCTAATCCTAGGTCTGGCCAACCTGATCTGGTTCATCCTCATTGGTGCTACTACGTATGTGGCCGTTGCGCCATCGTTAGATGACATCAGCTCTGTACTGCTACACCTCTTGCCGTCCGTCGCGCTTACCGACGTGATCTCCGCGGCATTGGCCATGTCCGTCCATTGGTCAGCTGTCGGGGTGCTGATTGTGTGGGGTGTCCTTGGCGCTGCACTGGCGGCTCGCTGGTTCCGTTTTGATATGCCGAATGACTAGGAATCTATCGGGGAGTCTGCATAGAAAAGCGCAGCCCAACGCAGGGGTTTCGCTTATTACCATTTTCCGCCAGCATGGGTAGAATTTCTTAATGTGAATACTGCAGATCGAAGTTTGCCCCTATCGTTTTTGCCGCTGACACCAATCGGGCGCCAGAAGCTCTATGCCCTGCTGGTTTTGATTGCACAGGCGGCAATTGCGGTAACCGGTTCTATCGTCCGTGTTACTGGTTCAGGTCTCGGTTGTGCTTCGTGGCCTGAATGTCACCCAGGCAGCTTCGTTCCTGTCGCGGGGGAAGCAGAAATGCTCCATCAGATTATTGAGTTTGGCAACCGGCTGCTCACCTTTGTGCTGGTTGCTCTGACACTTCTGCTCTTTCTTTCGGTTATGCGTGTCGGTCGCCGTCAGGAAATCAAGTTGCTGGCCTTCCTCAATGGTCTCGGCGTTATCGTCCAGGCTGTTATCGGCGGTATCTCCGTTTGGGTTGACCTGAAGTGGTACGCCGTAGCGTTGCACTTCCTGCCTTCGATGATTCTGGTCTGGCTCGCTGGCATGCTTTTCGTCAAGATTTCGGAGCCTGACGACGGCACTGCTACCCGCATGTACCCGCGCTATCTGCGCTATTTGGCTGCCGCCTCCGGCTTGGCCCTGACGATGACGCTGATTACCGGAACTATGGTCACCGGTGCCGGACCACACGCTGGCGATGCTTCGGTGCTCCCGGAGGATCGCCTCCAGCTACCGATTGTTGACCTGGCGCATATCCACGCTGGTTTTATGTACCTCTACCTTGGCCTGGTTATCGGCCTCATTTTCGGTCTGCTGGCCTCGGAAGCCTTTGCACCTGTGCGTAAGGTTGCCATCGCACTCGTTGTGTTCATTTTGGCTCAGGGCGTAGTTGGAATGATTCAGTATTGGTCCGGTGTACCGGAGGCATTGGTGCCGGTTCACGTTGCCGGATCTGGTATCTGCACCGCTTTGACTGCAGTACTTTTCCAGCACGGTTACCGCACTGTCGGTGGGAGCGCAGAAGTCACTGGCTCGCTTGAAGGCGATGCGGCTGCCGCCACTGTTGCTTCGGAGAAGAACGTCGAGGTTACCGCGTAGCTAGCTGCCGGTCAGCGGCTGTGTTAACGACTGTGGTTACCGGCCGTTGATTCCTGCTCGAACCGCCTAAACACGCGCTTTGGTTGTGCGTGTTTAGGCGGTTCTGCTGTCTGCTCGGCTCCGTGTGCTCGGATGTGCGTTTCCCAGTGGCTAGCGGCTGCGCGGGCTGCGCGGGCGGTGCAAGGGGGCGGTCTGCCCACTTATCGATCCGAGTTACTGACTATGTTTATGACAGAAATCGCGCGAAAAATTGCCTGAAAGTGGCATAAACTCGCACAGTTTCACGTTTGCAGCCCGTGCCCATCTCCACACACAAAAAGAGGCCCTTCCCGCAACCGGAAAGGGCCTCTTCAAAGGAGCTCAGCAGCTGACCTAGAACATGCTCGAAATTGTCTGCAATCCGAGTACGGCATCGAGAGAAAGCGCCACACAGACGATAGACAAGTAGTTGTTCGACATGAAGAACAGCTTCATCGGCTTGATCTTGCCACCGGTCTTAACGTGGCGGTGCAGGTCAATGGCGCCCCACAGGAACCAGGCACCAGCGCCAACGGCGCCAATCAGATAGATCCAACCCGCGTACGGAACCAACAGCAGAGTGGTAATCACGGTCGCGGCGGTGTAGTAAATAATGCGCTTGGAAACGACGATTGCCGGCTTGACCACTGGCATCATCGGCACGCCAGCGGCCTTGTAGTCCTCCTTGTAGCGCAGGCCCAATGCCCAGGTGTGCGGCGGAGTCCAGAAGAAGATAAGCAGGAACAGGATGAATGCCTGCCACCAGTGGGCCAGCCCCGTAATCTCCGGGTTGTTGTCAGTGATCACGGCCCAGCCGACCATCACCGGCATACACCCCGCAGCGCCACCCCAAATTACGTTCTGATCAGTACGGCGCTTCAGCCACAACGTGTAGACGAAGATGTAGAAGGCAATCGTAATCAGAATGAAAACGGCGGCCAGCAGCGAGTTACACAGCAACCACAGCCATAGGAACGACGCAATCATCAAGACAGTGCCGAAAATCGCTGCCGCTCGACGGCTAACCTGGTTGCGCGCGAGCGGGCGACGGCGAGTACGGCGCATCTTCTGGTCAATGTCGTAATCCATGACCATGTTGAAGGTGTGCGCAGCCGCTGCACCCAGCCAACCACCGAACAAGGTGAGAAGAATCAGTCCAACGTGAACATGACCGCGATCAGCCTGAAGCATTGCGGGAATGGCCGCGACGAGCAGGAGCTCGATAATTCTTGGCTTAGTCAGTGCAATATACGCCTTGACTGTTTCCAACAAAGCAATGTCCCTTTCACGCGCCATAAACAAACCCCCCGTTTACAGATAGTCGGATGTAACGGTCGGAAAGTTCCCGACGAGTTTTTCCGCAAAATTAAATGAGGGGCAGGCAATCAGTTTACCGGTAATCATAACGGTTCCAATAATGACCGTCGTAAAGCATGTGCGGCGCGCCCTCTGAGACTTATCTCTCAGCTATTCGGCCTGGTTTGAACCCGGAGCGCGCAATCCTAGTTAGTATGGAGGAGAATTTTACTAATCCATTTGGATACTAGGAGTCATTCACGTGACACTGTCGACTGAGCATGAAGCACGGGTTGTGCGCAACTACCCCTCGGACTGGTCTGACTTGGATACGAAGGCCGTTGATACGGCCCGTGTGCTGGCTGCAGACGCTGTTGAAAAGGCAGGTTCGGGGCACCCCGGCACTGCGATGAGCCTCGCGCCGCTGGCTTACTCTCTTTACCAGCGCGTTATGCGCCATGACCCGAAGGATACGAAGTGGATCGGCCGTGACCGTTTCATTCTCTCCTGTGGTCACACCTCTCTGACGCAGTACGTCCAGCTGTACCTCGGCGGTTTTGGCCTGGAGCTCGATGACCTGAAGGCGCTGCGTACGTGGGACGCTCTCACCCCGGGTCACCCGGAGTACGGCCACACTGACGGCGTGGAAATCACCACTGGCCCGCTGGGTCAGGGGCTGGCGTCGGCTGTCGGTTTTGCCATGGCTTCGCGACGGGAACGTGGGCTGTTCGACCCGGAAGCTGCTCCGGGTGAGTCTCCGTTTGATCACTACGTGTACGTCATCGCTTCTGATGGTGACGTTCAGGAGGGTGTCACTGCCGAGGCCGGCTCGCTGGCCGGCACTCAGCAGCTGGGCAACCTGATTGTCTTCTGGGATGACAACGGCATCTCCATCGAGGACGACACCACCATTGCTTTCACCGAGAATGTCGCGGACCGCTACCGTGCTTATGGCTGGCAGGTCATTGAGGTTGACGGCGGCGAGGACGTCGCGGCACTCGAGGCTGCTGTCGAGGAGGCCAAGAAGGATACGGAGCGTCCGACCTTCATTCGCGTTCGTACTGTGATCGCTTACCCGGCTCCGACGAAGATGAACACCGGCGCGTCGCACGGTGCTGCTCTTGGTGGCGAGGAGATTGTCGGCATCAAGGAAGCTCTCGGCTTCGATACCGACAAGAGCTTTGACGTCGCTGACGAGGTCATTGAGCACACTCGCAAGCTAGTTGAGCGCGGTGCTGAGGCTCATGCACAGTGGCAGGTCAAGTTTGATGAGTGGGCTGATGCTAACCCGGAGCGCAAGGCTCTGCTGGACCGTCTGACCGCTGGCGAGCTGCCGGAGGGCTTCGACGCTGAGCTGCCGACTTGGGAGCCGGACGAGAAGGGTGTTGCTACCCGCAAGGCGTCTGAGGCCGCGCTGCAGGCACTGGGCAAGACCCTGCCGGAGCTGTGGGGTGGCTCGGCTGACCTGGCTGGCTCCAACAACACCGTCCTGAAGGGTGAGCCGTCCTTCGGCCCGAAGTCCATCACCACCGGTACCTGGACCACCGACCCGTACGGCCGCAATCTGCACTTCGGTATCCGTGAGCACGCCATGGGCTCGATCCTCAACGGCATTCTGCTCCACGGTGGTACCCGTCCGTACGGTGGCACCTTCCTTATCTTCTCGGACTACATGCGTCCGGCTGTCCGCCTAGCATCGCTGATGGGCATCTCCCCTATTTATGTCTGGACTCACGACTCCATTGGTCTGGGCGAAGACGGTCCGACGCACCAGCCTGTTGAGCAGCTGGCTTCGCTGCGCGCTATCCCGGGTGTGTCCACTGTCCGCCCGGCTGACGCTAACGAGACCGCTCAGGCTTGGGCCGCTGTTCTTCAGGGAGAGGCAGGCCCGAAGGCTCTGGCTCTGACCCGCCAGAACGTTCCGGTCTTGGAAGGTACCAAGGAGAAGGCCGCTGAGGGCGTCCGTCGTGGTGCGTACGTGCTTGTCGACGGCGCCAAGGAGACCCCGGACGTCATCCTGATGGCTACCGGTTCGGAAGTTCACCTCGCTGTCGAAGCTGCTGACAAGCTGGCTGAGGAAGGCGTCAGCGCCCGCGTTGTCTCCGTTCCGTGTCTTGACTGGTTCGAGCAGCAGGACGATGCCTACCGCGAGCAGGTTCTGCCGAAGTCCGTCCGCGCTCGTGTCTCGGTTGAGGCCGGTATTGCAATGCCGTGGTACCTCCACCTGGGTGATGCTGGTCGCGCTATCTCCCTGGAGCACTTCGGTGCATCGGCTCCGTACAAGGAGCTGTTCGAGAAGTTCGGCATCACAGCAGAGGCTGTTGTCGATGCCGCCAAGGAGTCCATCGAGGCTGCTAAGTAAGTTTGTTAAAACCTGGCGCTATCGGCCGTTGTCGGGACGGGATTTGTGAAAACCGTACCGCGCTCCGGTAGCGCCAGTATTGTTTGTGACGCACAGTAGTTTAAGGACATACAACTTTTAGCGAAGTCTTTAGGCAACGAAGCGGTATTGACAGAAAGGCGTTAAACACTATGGGAAACACCACGATGGAAGCGCTCGCCAAGGTAGGGACTTCGGCGTGGCTCGACGATCTTTCGCGCCAGCGCCTCACCTCGGGCGATTTGAAAAATCTTATTGAAGAGCTTCGGGTTGTCGGTGTCACTACTAACCCGGCAATCTTCTCTTCGGCGATGACCGCCGGTGAGGATTACGACTCTCAGCTGGCGCAGCTCACTGCAGAGGGTGCGAACCCGGCAGATGCTGTGTTCGCGATGGCAATCGACGACGTCCGCGATGCCTGTGACCTTTTCGCTGGTGTATCCGAAGAAACCGACGGTGTCGATGGCCGTGTGTCCATCGAGGTCGATCCTCGCTACGCCGACAACTACGAGGCCACGATTGCGCAGGCCCGTAAGCTCTGGGAGCGCGTCGGCAAGCAGAACGCGATGATTAAGATTCCGGCGACCGATGCTTCCCTGCCGGCTGTCACCCAGGCTCTGTCCGAGGGAATCTCGGTAAACGTCACCCTGATTTTCTCGGTGGAGCGCTACCTGCAGGTCATTGATGCGTTCATCGAGGGCATTGAGCGTGCGAAGGACAACGGCGTAGACCTGGCTTCGGTTCACTCTGTTGCGTCGCTGTTTGTTTCCCGCGTTGACACCGAAATCGATGCTCGCCTGGACAAGATCGGCTCCGAGGAGGCCCTGGCTCTGCGCGGCAAGGCTGGTCTGGCCAATGCCCGTGCAGCTTACGCCAAGTTCGAGGAGACTTTCTCGGCGCAGAATATTCGCTGGGCACAGCTGGAAAACGCCGGTGCTAAGCCGCAGTGCCTGCTGTGGGCTTCGACCGGTGTGAAGAACCCGGCTTACCCGGACACTCTCTACGTCACTGAGCTGGCTGCACCGCAGACTGTGAATACCATGCCGGAGAAGACGCTGCGTGCTGCCGCGGGCTTCGAGGGCGAGGTTCGCGACGCCGTCAGCGGCCAGGGTGACGCAGCCAACGCCGTTATGATTCAGCTCAGCGAGATTGGCATCGACCTCGATGACGTCTTCGCTGTCCTGGAGCGCGAGGGCGTGGAGAAGTTCGTGGACTCCTGGCAGTCCTTGCTCGAGTCGATTGCACAGCGCATGGAGCAGCTGAAGTAAGCCTGCTGATTATCTAGGTGCCTGTTGGTAGTGGCTGCGTTTCTGGCTGGCGCCAGCAGGTCGCCTGGCGATCCGAGTTACTGACTGCGTTTATGTCAAAAACGGCCCGGTAGGGTCAGGCGGTCATTGCATCATGGATAACACCAGAGATTACCTCCCGGGGAGTTAACCCGTCGAGCACTA
>NZ_JASPJU010000014.1:0-54074 GCF_030232435.1 Corynebacterium sp. MSK012 | reverse complement strand
AGCGGATGAACCGGGATATCCGGTTTTATTTCCCCAAAGGCACCAACTTTACCGATGTCACCGACCAAGAGGTCGCCCAGGCCGAAGCATTGCTGAATAACCGGCCGCGAGTCGTGCTCGACGGGTTAACTCCCCGGGAGGTAATCTCTGGTGTTATCCATGATGCAATGACCGCCTGACCCTACCGCCTGAAAAATGGCTTGAAAGTGCTATAAACTTACACAGTTTCACATTTGCAGCCCGTTGGGCTGGCCGTGGACCCCGCCTCCCACACTGTTGGTTGTTGATTTCCATCGCTTCGGTTCCAGCACACCAACCTGCGGCCAGCACATGCGGACAGCACAATTTCTACAGGAAGGAAACTCATGCCGAAGACAACTTTCACGACCGTTGCGCACGCCCCTACCAACCTCGAAACCACGGTGACCTCTCGCGACATGAGCTTCACCCTGGACGAGCCGACTGACCTCGGGGGAACCAACAAGGGCATGAACCCGGTCGAGGCGCTGCTCGGCTCCCTCGGTGCCTGCAAGTGCATCGTCGTCCGCTCATTCGCCGCTGCCCAGGGCATCAAGCTCAACGATGTCAAGGTCGAGTGCTCTGGTGTGCTCGATCCAGATGGTTTCATGGGGAAGAACCCGGAGGCGAAGATTGGTTTCTCCGAGATTCACACCCGCTTCCACATTGATGCCGACAACACGAGGGAAGAACTAGTTGCATTCCTCGACTTTGTCGAATCCCACTGCCCAGTCCAGGACACGCTGTCCAACCCGGCTACATCTTCCTTCGAGCTTGCATAGCTGAAAATCATCGACGCTAGCGAAACAGCCTGCTGAGCAGGACGGCCACACAATCACCGTGTTCTTCGCGGTGTTTCGCCTGTCACCACAGAACTGAAGCTCCCACGGGGACCCGAACTATTTAACGCCGATGGGACGAATGCGCCAGCTCCGCGATACGAAGCACCGACTGTTCCAGCGATAACTCCGGTGTCGACGAGGCTCCCTTCGTGTCCGCATCCAGCTGTGCCGCGACAACCACAGCGCGAGCAACCGCAGGGGTTGACCAGGCAGAGGCCAACCGCTGAGTTTTCTCCAACTTCCACGGCGGCATGCCATAGCGGTGGGCATCTCTACGCGCATTGACACCACGCGCGCCGTGGAGCCGAGCTACATCACCGACCATTCCCGTGATTGCAGCCGACAGCAGTGCCGGTGCCATGCCCAGCTGCAAAGCCCGGCGCATCTTGGCCAACGCTTCCCCACCGCGACCGCGCAGCGCGAGCTCGGCAATCTCAAAGCCCGAGACCTCCGCTGACGCGCCGTAGTAGGTGCGCACTGCCTCCGAAGTGACCTTGCCCGCGGTGTCCGCACAGAGCTGGGAAATGGCAGTGGCCAACTCGCGGAGGTCCGAACCGACCGCATCCAGGACGGTATCAATGACATCGCGACGCACCTTAACCCCGTGTGAGGCGAACTCTTCGCCAACGAAACCGGGCAAGTCGTTTCTCTTGAGCGGTTGTGCTTCGAAAAAGCGGACGCCTAGCTTACGCAGGTCAGCCACCATCTTCTTCTGACGTCCCTCACCGGTGTGAAGGAGAATCAACGTGATGCCCGGCGCGGGATCTTTAACAGAATCCATCAACAGTTTGGCGGGTTCTTTACCCGCATCCTGGCAGTCGGTGACAACCACAATGCGGTCATCCCCAAACAACGAGGGGCTGAAGAGCTCCACGGCATCGACAGTGGTCATGTCCCCTGCGCGGATGGTGGTCACAGGCACCGAGCGTCCGCCCGGATCGGACTCCGTTGCTGCCTGCGCGCGGACGGCAGCGACAATGGCGAGACGGGCGCGGTCTTTCAGCAGCTCCTCTTTGCCCACAATCAAATTCACGGGTGCGACGGCGCTCAATCCCGACCTCTTTTCCGCGTTGATTCCTGCGACTGTTATTTCTAGCCTACGGGACAGCCCGGATTTCACCTCCCTCGCCAGACGTCACCATTTGAATAGAGAGCTTGTGGCCCATCTCGCTGCGGACACACCACAGGAATGTGCTCCGGGGTCATTACGATTTCTCGCACGCGCGGACCACACTCGCGGGCGACAAACCACTGCGGTGAGCTACGTATTTGGAGAACTCTGCCGCTCACGGCCTCAGCGATATACGAAGGGGACTCCACCACCACGGTTCCTGTCGTGGGATTATCAACGGCTGGATCGAGCCCCTGGGTATGCCATGTCATTTCCTCGGTGATTCTGAGGGCAATTCGGCACTGCCGGCTGAGCGAGGTTGGTGCAGAGCTGCTGTCCGGATCTCGCGCAGAGCGGTCTACAGAAGCGCCATAGCTGACGGGCCCTTCGACAGCGCCCGCGTGAATGAGAACAATCTGGTTTTTCTCAGCACAGGCGGCAAGCTTCCACCCCTGTGGGGCACGCGCAATGTCGAGGCCGAACACCCAAATAACGGCGTAGCTACAGGCGGCCAGGACAACTGCAAAGCCACCAGCGCGAAGCGCAAGACGGGGCCGCGCCCAGAGCGTCGTCAAGCATGTGATTGTAAGCGTGCAGGAGACGACCAACGTGACCGTTCCAGTGGCGGGCGTGACGATGTCTGCAGTAAGGCGTGCGACTTGATAGATCCACCACGCGCATGGTGCAGCACACCAGAGCAGAGCGTTGACCAGCCAATTGAGATGCAATGCGGCGGCAACGGCAGCGAGCGAACCGGCGATAGTAACGGGTGCGACGGCGGGCGCGGCGAGCAGATTCGCCAACAGTGAGATATGGCTGATTTCGCCGATGAGAAGCGCCAATACGGGCATGGTGACCACGTGTGCGGCAATCGATACGGCGATGGCGCGGACTACTGGGGCAGGCCAAGTCCCCATAACGGTGGTGGCGGACAGACGTCTGGCAAGGGGCTCGGCAAGAAGGACTAGCCCGGCGGTGGCCGCGACCGAGAGGGCGAAACCCACTGATACCGATAGGTCTGGTGCCAGGAGAATCAACCCAATAATGCCAGCCGATAGCGCCGCGATCGCTTGGCCAGCTCGTCCTACGAGAATAGCCAACAGCCCAATGCAGCCGGTGACCACTGCGCGTAGCACTGAGGGTTCTGTGCCCACGATTGCTACAAACCCATACAGGGCAACCGCGGCGACTGCGACTCGCACTCGCGGCCCAGCCCAGGAGAAGACCGCCACGACAGCCCCGACAACAAGTGCAACGTTGGCTCCAGAGACGGCCGACAGATGCGAAAGTCCGGAGGCGGTCATCATGTCGCCGTCGGTGAGGCTAAAGCCACGCTCATCGCCGATGGCCATGGCGGGAATGAGGCGGTCGGGGCCAAAGGGGAGATTCTGCGCCGAGTCAAAGAGCTGCTGCCTCACGTCAGCGGCAAGCCCCTGTGGTGGCGCAATGACCTCAACATCTCCGCGTAGGTTCAGCTGGATTCCGCTGATGCAGGGTTTGTTGGCCGCACGTATACCGGCTGTGGATTCAACTACGGTGTCTCTCGTGACCGACAACAGTGACTCGTCGCCAAAAACCGTCACCTGCCCAGGAAGGCCCTCGATGCGTGCCTTCGCACTGGCCCCGAACTCGGTTGCTTTCGGCTCCGTGACCAGGCGCAACTGCACTTTCGCCATCCTGCCAATGTCGTGATGGAGCTCGTGGGCTCGGGCTCGCGCTATGCGGATTCGCATGGCTACCGCAACGCTGGCCACCGACACAGCTGGCACCAGGATAGTGGCGATCGCTCGCCAGCCGGATGTCACCGCGCCTCTTCCCCATCGCCACGACCAACGCTGCCACGCCCACGGCAACACCACCGCAGTCACGATTGCGCACGGTGCCACAACTATCGCCCATTCTGGGCGCATGATCACTGCCACCGCAGTCGCCCACGCCAACACCGCTGCTGGCACTAGCCGCACATCGAGCCCAGCACGAGCGCGCAGGTCAGACGGTGGCGACATCGCGCAGAGCCTCTACCTTCGCCGGGCCGATTCCCGGAACCTCCTCAAGTGCGTCGATACTCGCAAAAGGCCCGTTCTTTTCTCGAAAGTCGATGATTTTGGTCGCCGTTGCGGGTCCGATTCCGGGCAATTCCTCCAACTGAGTAGCAGTAGCGGTGTTGATGTTGATCTGTCCGTCCGAGCCGCCCGGGCCAGCCCCGCCTGCAGCACCGGCGCCAGAACCACCAGAAACATCGGTGCCAGAACCGCCAGAAACATCGGCCCCGCCCTCCGCCGTCCCTGCTGGCAGCGCCTCTGCCCCGACCACAATCTGTTGACCATCAACCAACGGCGCCGCCAGGTTCACACTGGCAGGATTAGCCTCCGGCAAAAGCCCACCCGCACGCTCAATTGCCTCCACCACCCGCGCGCCCGCTGGCACCTCCACCACGCCTGGATTCACGACCAACCCCACTACCGACACAATCAACGGCCCCGCCTGTGCCTGAGCGTTAGTCTCCTTCCCCGCACCGCCCGGCGTCTCCGCTGAGGTTTCGGTCGTCTCCGGTGTCGTCCCCGCGACAGCCGCGTCCCGCACCGCAGGCATCTCTACCTGCGGCGACGACGGCCATACCACCGCCGCAATTGCTCCCAGGGCCAACACCGCAATCACAATGCACGCAGCCATTGCCACCCGCGGCGTCACCACCGCCCGGCGCACGGAAAAGTCCACCGCCATGCGCTTGTCTTGATCAATCGGTTCCAAGTAGTCCGCCAGCCGATTCCGCAAATTCGTCACGATGCGCACACTAGCGCCCCGCCCCACACCGCACTCCCGCGAAAGCACCTGTCGAAGCGTCATCTGTGGATAAAAAATGACCTGTGGAGGTTATCCACAGGCCACATCATCTGCTCAGTTCAGCCGCTATATCTTCGTCTCATCGCCGTCATCATCACGCTTGTCGCTTGACGACGACTCCTGCGATTTCTCCCCTTCGTTGCCAAATACAGCTCCCTCGGGATCGGACTTATCGCGCAGCGCCAAATCAGAGATAGCCTTCGCCAGGCGCTCAGCTTTATCCAGGGCTGCTTGGCGGTTCTCACTCCACGTTGGCAATTTAGAAACAGCCGTGGTGAAAAGCGGAATTCCCTGTTCATTAGTCACGACTGTGCGATGGATACGCTTATTGCGGTTGCGACTAGCAGCCGGATTCTCAACTACTTTCACCGCGGCCTGATCGGTGATTGGTTCATCCGAGTCAGTGGCGTGAGCGGTTTCAGCTGAACCAACGGAGCCATCCGCCCTTTCCATGTCAGCACAGTCACCGGAATTGCCTATGTTCCCGGAATCATCTTCCACTGCGTCGGTAACCTCAGCTTCAACAGTAGCCGCGTCACTCTCCTCCACCCTGTGGAGCAGCGCAGTTACTCCCATCTCTGCTTCAAAATCCATGGCATCCGAATCAATCGAGCCACCGGAAACCATGCCAACTGCATAGGCTCCCTGCCCGACATGAGCAGCAAGCGACTCCGGCAAATCCAGGATTCTAAACCGGGTATCGTCGGGTAGCTCTTCGGCAAGCATGGCCTGGAGCTCGTGGACGTCGTCAAGCGCGTCGGAATGATGCAGCAATACTGCAGGCGGACGGTTCGCCGATGACGCAGACCGCACCATCTTCGTGGCAAAATCCACCATCCGCTGCTTGACCTTCGCTTCTGTGCGGCACTTGGCGACGAGTGCCAGTGAGCCATCTTTAATGCCGACGATGGGCTTGATAGCGAGAGCCGTAGAGAGCATCGCTTGGCCCGCGGAGATGCGACCACCACGGCGCAGCGAATCAAGCTTTGGTACAAACAACCAGAGTCGATAGCGCTGCAGCACATCACGGGCTACATCAGCAACCTCATCACGACTAGCCCCGGCTCTTGCGGCCTTGGCTGCAGCGATGGCAGCGGCACCGACTCCAGCTCCTACGGTATCGGTGTCGATAACGGTCACGCGGTCGAGCGCACCGGCAGCCGTGACGGCGTTAGACCAGGTCGCGGACATTCCCTTACCAAGATGCAGGGCAACAACGCCAGCGTCAGAGCCGTCCTGGTTGGAGCGTTCCAGCGCACGCGCATATGCGGCGCACAGCTTCAGCGGACTGACTGCCGACGTGGTGACGGCGTCTTCATTGATGTCATGGCCGATGGGAACCACGGTGATATCGAGCTTGCGGGCAACCTCGGGCATCAGGCACGCAGTGTCATCGACAACAATGCGAACGCGACCGTCACCGGGCATGGCGGCCTCCTGAAGAATCAGAAACCTGCGATTCCCGCGCGCGAACCTTCGCATTAAAAGCATTCAGGTACCAAGAGGTCTCACCATTGACGCGCGTGCGTTGCTCCATGTCAACCCACGCAGTGTTGCCCAGGCCGTTAAACGTGCTGAAATAGTCGCGCGGCAGCTGCAGCAGGGCTGCGGTAGCGGCAGCAATGGCACCACCGTGGGACACGAGCACAAAGGTGTCCGACTCCCAATCGGGGTTAGCTGCTAGCTCAGCAATGACTGCCAGCATTCGGTTGGAGACCTCAAAGCGGGTCTCGCCGCCCTTGGGTGCCCAGTTGAGGTTATGACGCCAGTGGTCACGCATACCGGGAAACGCGGAGTCAATCTCGTCGTAGGTGCGCTCTTGCCATTCACCGAGGTTGGTCTCACGCAGGCGCTTATCAAAACTCAACTCTGCGCCGGTGGCCTCAGCTAGCGCGCGGGCGGTGTCAGCTGCCCGGGTCAGGTCGGAGGACACGATTTTTGTGATTCGCGGTTCAGCCTCCGCCAGGTACTGCGCCGCAGTACGGGCTTGCTCGCGGCCAACGTCGGAAAGCTGCGTGTCCAGCTGTCCCTGAATGCGGCCGGTAGCGTTATACGACGTCTGCCCGTGCCGCAGCATAATCAGGCGACGTCGAGCGGCAACATGTGCCTCGCGTGAGCCCGCCACAGTTAAAACTCGTCCGTGTCCGGGTTTTCGGCAGCCAGCGGAATCTCGTCGATGGAACGAGCATTGCGGGCGGAATCTTCGCCGTCCTCGTTGCTCGGCTGCTCGACGCCCTCGACCTCGATGCGCGGGCAATCGCGCCACAGTCGATCCAGGCCGTAGAAGTCGCGTTCTTCACTGCGGAAGACATGCACGACAATGTCGCCGTAATCCAGCAGCGCCCAACGTCCCTCACGGACACCTTCGCGGCGAACCGGCTTTGCGCCGAGGTCACGCAGATCGTCCTCAATTTCGTCGACGATTGCGGCAACCAGACGCTCATTGTCAGCACTGACCAGGACGAATGCGTCCGTAATCACCACCGGGCCAGAGACATCGAGAACAACGACGTCCTCACCCTTTTTGCTATCGGCGGCCTTCGCCGCGGCGGTCGCCAGCTCAATGGCGCGTGGTTGTGCAGTCACGAAAGACTTCAGCTCCTTGTGATTAAAAGTCGTGAAAAACAGCGTTTGTACTTGTAACTTACCGTCTCAGCGGGATTTTGCTAACTTTCAGTCCGCGGTATCGGACTTCGCATCCACCGACGCCGCAGCCACCGGCGCCGCATCCTCGGAGGCCGAGTTCACCGATGCGGGGCCCACAGAACCAACCGTGCCCTCAGCAGACTGGTACAGACCCCGCTTAGCGATGTACTGCACCACGCCATCCGGCACCAAGTACCAAACAGGGCGTCCTGCCTCCGCACGCTTTCGACAATCGGTAGAAGAAATAGCCATCGCGGGAATCTCGATGAGGTGCAACCGTGAAGCGTCGATTCCTTCCAAGTCCTCTGCCCGCAGGTGAACCCCTGGGCGAGTGACACCGACGAACGTTGCTGCGTCGAACATCTCCTCCCAGTCCCGCCACGTCATAATCTTCTGCAGCGCATCGGCACCGGTAATGAAGAACAGATCCGCGTTGGGATAGATGACCTTCAAATCCCGCAGCGTATCGACGGTATAGGTCGCACCCGGCCGATCAATATCAACCCGCGAGACCGAAAACTGCGGGTTCGACGCAGTGGCAATGACCGTCATCAGGTAGCGGTCTTCGCTGTGAGAGACCTTCCGGCCGCGCTTTTGCCACGGTTCACCCGTGGGCACGAAAAGCACAAAGTCAAGGTCGAAACGGTCTGCCACCTCGCTGGCGGCAACCAGGTGACCATTGTGGATGGGATCAAAAGTGCCACCCATTACGCCAATGCGCTGCCGGGGCGCGTCCGCCGACTTCGCTGTCAACGCGGCGTGTACTCGCGACCGCACACTTTTCTTGCGCTTAATCATGACTGGCACTTTACCTGGGCACTACGGACGAGTCTGTCCACGACCAGCCAGAACCCACTTGCTGCTGGTCAGCTCCGGCAGCCCCATGGGCCCACGGGCGTGCAGTTTCTGAGTGGAAATACCAATCTCTGCGCCGAAACCGTACTGCTCACCATCGGTGAATGCAGTGGAGGCATTGACGCTGACGGCAGCAGCATCAACACGGTCGACGAACTCCTGGCACACGCCCCAGTCACGTGCAGAGATAGCTTCCGTGTGGCCCGAGGAGTACTCAGTGATGTGATTCGTCGCGGCCACCACACCGTCGACGATGCGCGCTGCAATGTCTAGCGAGAGGTACTCATCCGACCAGTCTTCCGCCGTCGCAGGAATGACCTCACCAGTCCACCCAGAGGCCGCCAGATTATCGACATCGCCGTGGACCGCAACGCCAGCGTCGGCAAGCGCGTCCAAAATGCGGACCTGATCCTGCGCGGACAGCGCCGAGTCAATGAGAACCGTTTCAGTGGCGTTACAGACGCTCGGACGGCGGGTCTTGCCGTTAATCATCAGCGCAATCGCCTCGTCGATATCGGCGGAGGCATCGATGTAGATGTGGCAGTTACCGGTACCGGTCTCGATGGTCGGCACCGTTGCCTTCGTCACAACGGCCTCAATCAAACCGGCACCGCCGCGCGGAATCACTACGTCAACCAGGCCGCGGGCAGTGATGAGATCTTGCACGGAATCGTGGGTCTCACACGGCAGCAGCTGGACAAGGTCCTCCGGTGCATCGTGGTTGGCCAGCACCTCACGCAAAACCGCGACCAGCTGCGTGTTGGAGTGGACGGCCGACTTGGAGCCGCGCAGCAAGGCCACGTTGCCCGACTTCAGCGCCAGACCAAAGGCATCGACAGTAACGTTCGGGCGAGCCTCGTAGACCATGCCCATCACACCCAGCGGGACGCTGACCTGGGAGAGCTTAATGCCGTTGGGAAGAGTGCTTCCGCGCAGCACCTCGCCTACCGGATCCGGCAGAGCCGCAACCTGACGAAGCCCACCGGCAATACCCTCAACACGATCGGCGTCAAGACGCAGGCGATCCAGCAGGGAGTCACTAAAACCACGGGTCTTACCGGCCTCGATGTCCTTGGCATTGGCCACCAGAATCTCTTCAGTACGGGCAACCAGCGCGTCTGCTGCGGCCAGCAGGAGCTCGTTCTTGCGTGCCGACGTAAAGCGCGACAGCTCTCCCGCGACAGCCTTGGCACGCTGTGCCTTATCTAAAACCTCGGCGCGCTCAGCAGCACGCTCCGGGCTAAGAGCCGAATCCTCGGCAATGCCCTGTTGATTGGTGTTAGCAGTTTCGTTCGTTTGAGCAGTCATGCCTACCAGCATAACTAGAGTGAGACATCATTTGAGGGAATTAGCTCAGCAGCCCAAGGAAAGATGTAATTCATCAACAGCAGGAACACGATGACGGCAATCACGATGGTGATGATCGCTTTCACCCACCACGGCCCTGGCAGGGATCGCCAAAAAGCTGCGTACATCTAGTTGACCTCCTTGGTCTCAACACCGGCGAGAACCGCGTGAATAATGAGCCGATGAGTGTTGTCCCACTGCGGATGGCAGGTAGTCAGCGTAAGTAGAGTGGCGTCACCGACCGGATTGAGGACATCGGCCCGGTCCGGAGTGACAATGTGCTGGCCGGGAATCTCGGGGACGTTAGTTCCTTCTGGCACGCAGTCGAAGCTTTCCCCTGCGCCAGCCATACCGTCGACCGGCAATACCTTGTAGCGGTAAATAGCATCACGCGTCTCTACGGTGATGTCATCGCACGTCTGCAGGCGGTCAATGTTGTCAAAGGGAGCTCCGTGGCCATCACGGTGAGCGGCGTAAGAGCTGTTGCCCACCTGCCCCGGCAGGGCTGTGCCCGGATAATGGCCGGGGCCACTGCGCAAAACTTCCTGGGAGACACCTTCAAATACGACAAAATCGCTAAAACCGGCCTTCGGAGCGGAAATCAACGCCACCGCGGAGCCAGGCATCCAGGAGCCCTCAACAGCTGGCTCCGTGCCTTCTGGCGCCGGAGCTGGAGCCGACGCCGGTGTGGACCATGCCTGCTGCAGCTCATCACGAGCCTGCTGCTGAGCTTTCCCGGTCTCAAGACCAGACCAGTACAGCAGATAAAAGGCGAAGAGCGCCACCAGCACTCCAGCTGTCAAGAGCAACTCGCCGATGACGCCAATAATCTTCGATAACACACTTAGGATTATGCCCGAAAGTTCCTCACCCAGGCAGTCTGCACTCAGCCAGTCCTCCCCCAGCCAGTCCGCACTCGGCCAGTCTTTGCCGAGGCACCTCTATCCGGGCGCGCCGAGGTATGCGTCTTTAAGCGCTGCAGCTCTCAGCGCAACACCCTCCTAAGCGCGGGAAGCGAAATCCGACAGGTAGTCGGCATGGACGACAGGCTTCTGCATGTCATTCGGCAATTCTTCGGTGTGGTAGCCGATCATGCCCAGCAGTTCCTCGGAGTCATAATTGACCTCGCCGCGACCGATGACCTCACCACCAGGACCGATTAGATCGACGATGTCACCAGCGGAGAACTCGCCGTCAACCGAGGTAATACCGACCGGGAGCAGCGACTTACGCATGCGGGTTACGGCGTCGACCGCACCGGCGTCCAGGCGAAGCAGCCCCGAGCTGTCCGCTGCGTAGAGCATCCAGAACTTCCAGGCGCTCAGGCGGTTGTCCTTCGCGGCGAAAGCGGTTCCCACATCTGCTTGGTCCAGTGCTCGCTCAATGTTGGACGCCGAAGTCAGCAACACCGGCACACCCGCACGCGAAGCCAGACGTGCGGCAGAGACCTTCGAGGCCATACCACCGGTGCCCAGCGCACCGCCGTCACCAGCGATAACACCACGCAAGTCGTTACCGCTGCGCACCTCCGGCACAAAGGTTGCACCTGGATCGGCCGGGTTGCGGTCGTAGAGGCCGTCGACGTCGGAAAGCAGAATCAATGCATCGCAGTACGCCAGGTGACTGACCAGCGCGGCGAGGCGGTCGTTGTCGCCGAAGCGGAACTCCGAGGTCGCGACCGTGTCGTTTTCGTTGACAATTGGCACCGCGCCCAGCTGGCGCAGGCGGTCGATAGTGCGCTGGGCGTTGCGAGCACGCGAACGCACACCTGCATCGTCCGAGGTCAAAAGCACCTGTGCAGAAGTGCGACCATAGCGTAGGAAGGAGCGTCCCCACTCCTGTGCCAGGCGCACTTGCCCCACAGCTGCAGCCGCCTGCTTGGTCGCCAAATCAGTGGGACGCGAAGTCAGCCCCAGTGGCCCCATTCCGGATGCCACCGCGCCGGAGGACACAACGATGACATCGCTAATGCCCATACGCTTCTCCAAAGCATCGGCGATGAAGTCGATGCGCTCCGGATCGGTACGACCGTCAGATCCAGTCAACGAGGAAGAACCAATCTTCACCACGACACGCTTCGCGGTCCGAATTGCCTCACGAGTCTCGGAATCGAAACCGCCTTTGGTTCCCGGAGATAAATTCTCAGTCGCCTTTTCAATCTCAGCGATGGTGGACTCGGGATTGTCGTGAAGCAGCTCGTCGACCCCCTCACGGGAAATCGGCGCGTCCGATTCAGACTTCGGCGCGGTAGCTACCGGGGCATCTAATGCATCTGCTCCAGTGACGTCAACATCGTTGGCAACGGTGTCGGAAGGGATAACTGACTCACTCATTTCACTGATGGAAAACATGACGGTCTCATTTAATTCTGACCATATAATTGTTTAAACAATCAATGGCAAAATGCAAGTTTGAAGTCTTCGCTTGCCGACGACGCTGGCGCCCGCGCCTATGAATACCGGTCGCGAATAGCCTCTTCGCCATCCCCGAAATCGTACTCGTCAATCAGACCACGGCGGGCCTGTGATGCACGCTTACGCTGCTCGGCGCTGGTGCGTTCGTTGACATAGAGACGATCGTCGGTACCACGGCCACTCGGCACGAAGTCATCGGTGCCCGCGACCTGCTGCGGGTACCACTCGAAGGTGAGATAGGAAATCGTCACCGGGCAGCCAACTGTTGCCCCAGCCTTTGCCAGGGCATCTTCAACACCAAGCTTGGCCAGGCGGTCAGCCAAGTAGCCGACTGCCTCGTCGTTTTCGAAGTCCGTCTGGTTAATCCAGCGCTCCGGCTTACGCCCACGCACAATGAACCCGTCTGGGGTATTCGGATCGCGTTCGATGGTGAAGTCCGCGCCTTCGCGCTTTTTGCCACGCACCCCTTCCGGACGGATGACCGCACGGGGCTCCTGCTCTGTCGGCAACGGATGCGCCTTGCGGTAGGCGGCGATCTGATCCTTCAGGCCGTAGGTCAGCTCCTTGAGCCCCTCGTGCGTCACCGTGGAGATCTCAAAAATTGGCCAGCCGAACTTCTCCAGTTCCTCGCGCTGCATGTCAATCATTTCGCGAGCATCGGGCAGGTCAATCTTGTTCAGCACGATGACGCGGGGACGCTCTGCGAGATCCCCAAGCCCCACGTCGGCCTTCAGCACCGACTGGTAGTTGGCGAGTTCCGTCTCCAACGCCTTGATGTCAGAGACCGGATCGCGGTCGCCCTCCAGAGCAGCAGCGTCAACCACATGCACGAGAACAGCACAGCGCTCAATGTGACGCAGGAAGTCCAACCCAAGTCCACGGCCTTCAGAAGCCCCCGGGATAAGACCCGGCACATCTGCGATGGTGAAGGACTCGTAGTCAACGTTGACTACACCCAGGTTCGGCTGCAGCGTGGTAAATGGGTAGTCACCAATCTTCGGCTTAGCAGCGCTCAAGGTGCTGACCAGCGACGACTTTCCGGCCGACGGGAAGCCCACCAGTCCAACGTCTGCCATGGATTTGAGCTCCAAGACAAGATCCTTGGCCTCGCCAGGCTCACCGAGGAGAGCGAAGCCCGGCGCACGGCGGTTCTTGTTCGCCAGCGCTGCGTTGCCCAGACCACCGTAACCGCCTTCAGCGGCGATGAAGCGGGCCCCCTTACCGGTCATGTCCGCCAGCACTTCCCCATCCTCGGTCATCACAACCGTGCCCTCCGGCACTCCGAGAACCAGGTCCTCGCCGCGAGCACCATTGCGGTGATCACCCGCGCCGGGCTTACCGTTGGCAGCCTTGATATGGGGATGGAAGTGGAAGTCCATCAGAGTGTGAATCTGCGGGTCGACGGCCAGCACAATGTCGCCACCGTGGCCGCCGTTACCGCCATCGGGACCGCCGAGTGGCTTGAACTTTTCACGCAGCACCGAGTTACAGCCGTGACCACCGTCGCCGGCCTGCAAATGCAGTACGACACGATCTACAAAACGAGACATAAAATCACACACACTTCCGAGCGGAGAGCCATCATCTAGTGCCTGGAGTAATGCCCTAATTTAAGCGAGCCGACGGGCAGAAGTCTAGGCGGTAACAAAACGCTGCCTCGCAACCTAAAAGCGCGAAACAGTACATAAACAACAAAAGAGCCGATTACCTTTCGCAGTGGGAAAGGAATCGGCTCTTCTGCAAGGCAGTTAAACCTGCCTCATATTCAACGTTGCAGTAATCCTATGTGGACAACCGGGGGTTGTTCTTAGGAGTTATTCTCAACGATGCTGACAATGCGGCGGTTGCGGCGGGTACCGAACTCGACTGCGCCTGCCTTCAGAGCGAAGAGAGTGTCGTCGCCGCCACGGCCAACGTTCTCACCCGGGTGGAACGAGGTACCGCGCTGACGAACGAGAATCTCGCCTGCCTTAACCTGCTGGCCGCCGAAGCGCTTCACGCCGAGGCGCTTAGCTTCGGAGTCGCGGCCGTTGCTGGTGCTGGATGCACCCTTCTTAGTAGCCATGATTTTCTCCTAGGGAAAAGCTAATTGGAATTTCGGCGGTTTACTTGGAGACGCCGGTGATCTTCAGAACAGTGAGCGGCTGACGGTGGCCGTAGCGGCGCTTGTAGCCAGTCTTGTTCTTGTAGTGCATGCCGCGGATCTTCGGGCCCTTAGCGGCCTCGACGATCTCTGCGTTAACGGTAACGTTGGCAAGCTTGTCGGCATCCGCAATGACATCTGCGCCATCGACGAGCAGAACCGGGGTGAGAGCCACGGACGAACCCGGCTCACCCTCGATCTTCTCGACCTTGACGAGGTCACCTTCGGCAACCTTGTACTGCTTGCCGCCGGTCTTGACGATCGCGTACATAGGAGGGCTACCCCTTTATCTGAGAAACTCGACTCAAGGAATCTTTGTAATTCCTTGACTGGACAATGGAATTGCGATTAGTTGCGTGTGCAGAACACTTCAGGGACATACCCGAAAGCCAAATCCGAGTAGATTTCCCCGCTCTGGCCGTTTCCTTACCACCAGCGCCTCAAGCACCAGTGGGCATGACCAGATACGCCTACTAATCAGCGACTGGTCAAGAGTAGCGAAAAATCCCCCTAAATTACAAACTGCCCGAGTAAGACCCTGTCCCCCATCGGTTTTCACGGTCTTCCCGGGCAGTTTCCGAAGCCACTTTCCACCCCCTGCTTTAGGGAACGGAAAACAACCTTCTATCTGGCCTTATTTCAGATTTCCAATCTCTAGTTCTGGCCACTTCGGCGCACCGCACGACGCACGCGGCGACGACGATTGGCCGGTTTCGTCTCCGGCGCCGCAGCACCGCAATTAGCCTGCTTCTGCTCTGGCTTAGTAGCGCGGTTTGAAGCGCCCTGTCGCTGCTTCGGCGCAGTCGCTTCGGCATCGCTTTGCGACGAGACCCTGCGCACCGCCCGACGGCGATTACGGCGAGCTCCCGTGCCCTGGACTGCTACGACCTCAACCCGTGACTTGCCCGAGCGGCGTCCACCGCCACTGCGGTTGGCGCTGCGGTTGGTGCTGCGGTTGCTGTCATCGCGGTTGTCTTTCGCACGATCTCCGCCCTTGCTGCCTTCAGCGTCCGCCTTTGGCTTAGTGGACTCGAAGTCCTCGCGACGCGGTGCGCGATCCGAGCGGGAGTTACCGCGCGTCGGACGACGACGGCGTGGAGAACGCTCGAACGCCTCCTTCGCCTCCTCATAGGTCTGGGACTCCTCGGCCACAGCCTTACCGGTCTTGTTAGCGTTGCCGCCCTTGCCATCCTTGGCTGGCTCCCTCACATCTGTGGTGGAAGCTGCCTGAGACTCAGCCTGAGGCGCAGTGGTTTCATCCACAGCAGTACGACGCACAGCGCGACGACGGCGACGTCGAGCGCTAGCGCTGCTGGAGCGTTCAGCCTCGCCACGGCCTCCACCGTTATCGGTGCGCTCGGCACGCTCAGCACGGGTCGGGCGCTCCGAACGCTTGCGACGATCACCATATTCTTCGTCGCGGTCATCAGCGTCGCGTGCAGCCGAATCAACGGCAACATGCTCCGCTACACGGCGACGCGTAGCCCGACGGCGGCGGCGCTGCCCCTCCT
Organism: Corynebacterium sp. MSK012; assembly: GCF_030232435.1. Lineage (NCBI taxonomy): Bacteria > Bacillati > Actinomycetota > Actinomycetes > Mycobacteriales > Corynebacteriaceae > Corynebacterium > Corynebacterium sp. MSK012. The sequence goes on along the minus strand of NZ_JASPJU010000014.1, from coordinate 38,343 downwards.
GCGGCATGTAACGGTCATCCGACGGCTCCTCTGGGTCCTTCTCACGGGCTTCCGCAACAGCTGCGGCAGCCAGAGCAGCCAGGTCATTGGAGTTCTCCGATTGCTCAGTACGCTCGCGGCGCTCCTGACGGCCACGGCCGTTCTGTCGCTGCTCATCGTTTCGGCCCTGGCTCTTACGAACCCGGCGACGACGCGGCGGCTTCGGCTCATCGTTCTCAGAAGAGACGATGACAGCTTCGACAGCAGCTGCGACACGCTTGTCGGCTGCGTCCTTATCGCGCTGGTTGGTCTCCGTGTCGTCGTCACGCGTTGCCTTGGAAGAGCCTGCCTGGTCGCTCTGATCGCGGTGCATGGCCAGCGCGGCCGGGTGGTTGGCCGGATTGTGCTCCGAGCGCGACTTGTTGCGGCGCTTGGACTTGTCCTGCTCGTCGTTGCGACGGCCATTCTTGTGGCCACGGCCCTGATTGTCCTGCTCAACCGGATCGATGTGGATAATCAGACCGCGGCCATTGCAGCAGCTACACGGCGTGGAGAAGGTCTCCAGCAGGCCTGTGCCCAGACGCTTGCGAGTCATCTGGACGAGGCCGAGCGAGGTGACCTCGGAGACCTCGTGACGCGAGCGGTCGCGGCCCAGGGCCTCCTTCAGACGGCGCAGCACCAAATCCTGGTTTTCCGGCAGCACCATGTCGATAAAATCGACGACAATCATGCCGCCCAGATCGCGCAGACGCATCTGGCGGACGATTTCCTCAGCGGCCTCCAGGTTGTTGCGAGTGACCGTCTCTTCCAGGTTTCCGCCAGCGCCGGTGAACTTACCGGTGTTGACGTCGATGACCGTCATGGCCTCGGTGCGGTCGATGACCAGCGTGCCACCCGAGGGCAGCCAGACCTTGCGGTCGAGTGCCTTGGCCAGCTGCTCATCGATGCGGAAGTGCTCGAAGACATCGGCGCCGCCGTGCTCCTTGGCGAAGTAGCGCTGCAGTCGCGGCTCCAGCTCCGGTGCCAGGTCGCCGATGTAGTCCGTCACTGTGTTCCACGGGCGATCGCCCTCCACCACGAGGCGCGAGAAATCCTCGTTGAAGACGTCGCGGACGACCTTGACCAGCATGTCCGGCTCTTCGTACAGCGCGATTGGCTTTGCTCCGCGCTTGGCCTTCGCCGCCTCGGAGGCTTCCCAGATCTCCTGCCACTGCGTCTCCAAGCGCTTGATGTCGGCCTCGATGGCCTCCTTGGACACACCCTCGGCTGCGGTACGGATAATCGTGCCCGAGCCCTCCGGCGTAACCTCGCTCAGAATCGACTTCAGGCGCTTGCGCTCCGGCTCCGGCAGCTTGCGGGAAATACCCGCGCTACGGCCGCCCGGCACGTACACCAGGAATCGACCAGCCATCGAAATGTGGGTGGTCAGACGCGCACCCTTGTGACCAATCGGGTCCTTGGACACCTGGACCAGAATCTGGTCGCCGGCCTTCAGCGCATGTTCAATCTTGCGCGAACGCGACTTCGTGCCCAGCAGCTTCCAGTTCAGGTCACCTACGTAAATGACACCGTTGCGGTCGGTTCCGATATCGATGAACGCCGCTTCCATGCTGGGCAGGACGTTCTGCACGCGACCGAGATAGATATTGCCGATCTGCGTGGTCTGCGTGTCAGAGGTAACGAAGTGCTCGACCAGCAGGTCGTCTTCCAACACGCCCACCTCAGTGACAATGCCCGCGTGGTCATGGCGCTTGCGCTCACGCACCACCATCGTGCGCTCCACCGACTCACGACGAGCCAGGAATTCCGCCTCCGAGATTACGTGGCGCTTGCGCGATTCCTCACGACGCTCGATACGGCGACGTCGCTGCGCCTCCAGGCGAGTCGATCCCTTAATCGCCTGCGGTTCCTCGACCTCTTCGCGGGTTTCCTCTTCCTCGCGCTCTGTGTTTTCGGTGGTCTTCTCCGCCTGTTGCGCGTCATCATTACGACGCCCACGTCCACGACGGCGACGACGCGGGCGCGGCTGTCGCTCCGTTTCGCTTGACGACGAGCCGTCCTGCCCCTCCCCCGCGTTGTCATCGGTGCCCTGGTTGGAGGCACCGCTGTCAGCCGAAGCTGCATCCTCGGTGGCCGAATCCTTGGCCGAGGCCGGAACAGCCTGCGGAGCCAGGAAGATAGGCGCAAACGCGGTCTGCTCTTCCGCAACCGGCGGCTCCGGAACTACCGGCGGCTCGATGTCCTGCAGGGCTTCGCTCTGAGTTGCCTGCGTATCCTGCGGCTCTTGCGTTTTCTGCGGCTCTTGCGCTTCCTGAATTTCCTCTGCTGCTGGAGCGCTGGTCGTGCGGACCGCACGGCGAACTCGGCGACCACGACGTGTGGTCACTGCAGCGCTCTTTGCAGCAGGTGCTTCGGCGGAAGCTTCCTCAGCGAAGGTTTTCTCAGCGGTCTCGGCTACGGTGTCGGCAGCCTTCTTATCGGAAGCATTCTTATCTGCAGCCTTCTTCGACGACGACTGAACTACAGCCTCAACAGCTTCCTCGACGACCGAGTTCGAGTCCTTCTGCTCGTCCTTCGCAGCGGTTTCTTCCGGAGCGCCAGCGGTCTTCTTCACAGCCCGCTTACGCGTTGCTCGCTTCTTAGTCGTGCTCTTCTTCTCTGCGCTCTGCTTCTCTTCAGCCTGCTTCTCTGCGCTCTGGTTTGCCGAGGATTTCTTAGCCGAGGACTTCTTGGTGTCCTTCTTCTCGGTCACTTCCTCGGCAGGCGCTGCGTCCGACTCCGCTTCGCTCTGAGCTGCCTTCTGGTCGGCCTTCTTTTCTGCCTTCGGCGCAGCCTTCTTTGTGTCCTTCTTCGCAGCCGACTTCTTGCCGCTCTTCTTCGCAGCTGGCTTCTTCTCGGACTTAGCTGCGGTTTGCTCGTCCGACTTCTCATCCGCCGCGTTCGGCTTACCTGCCGACTGTTTTTCCTTCGCGGCCGGCTCTTCGCCGGTTGGCTTGGTCGCAGTAGATCCGTCGTCAAGCGAGGCATCCTCTGGATGATCACCGATGAAATTCAGCACTGCGTCGAGCTGATTTTGATTAATGGTGGACGCAGCGGACTTTACGACGATCCCCGCGTGCCCCAGTGCTTCGATGGTTTCCTTCGAGGTCAACCCCAAGCTCTTGGCCAGGTGGTGGACTCGGGTTTTCAGAGCCGCTGACTCACGATCAAATTCGCGTGCCTTAGCGACAACATCCTGGCTGAAATTTGCCACTGTATTTGTTTCTCCTTGACACCCCACCACGCAAAACCCGACAACAGGAAGCACACTCTTTGTCATTCCATGTGCGCCTACATCCGTTGTGGCCTTGGAAACCAGGCGGAGCAACGATGTTGCGACAGCCACTTCATTTGCGCCAAATACGCAGATAGAGGGCCGAAAACGATGAACAATTATGAAAGTCTTATTGGCAGGCCTACCGGCTGACTCAGGGATTCAGCGATCACAGGCGGAATATCTCATCCACCGGAGCGAACTCCCGAGCACTACTGCTGCTGTCCATTGTCGCACATATCGAGCAGGTGGCGCGCACCGACATTGGTGGCGGCGGGCCAATCCGAGTTACTGACTGCGTTTATGACAGAAATGGCCTGAAAAATTGCCGGAAAGTGTCATAAACTCCTACAGTTTCACATTTGCAGCCCGTGCCCGCATTCACACGTGCAGCCCGCTGAAGGGCCGCCCCACGGTCGTCGACAAGCAAAAAGCGCCGAACCGGCAAACAATTGCTTGCTCAGTTCGGCGCCAGTTCAACGCTCACGGGTCAATGCTGAACCGTCAACGTTTAGAGGTTCGGGAACCAAATACCAATCTCGCGCTCAGCGGACTCCGGAGAATCGGAACCGTGAACAACGTTGTTAGCAACCTCAAGTGCGAAGTCACCGCGGATGGAGCCCGGAGTTGCGGCCTCAACCGGGTTGGTGCCGCCAGCGAGCTGACGCCACGCAGCGATTGCGTTCGGGCCCTCGATAACACCAGCGACCAGCGGTGCAGAGGTGATGAAATCAACCAGCTCACCAAAGAACGGCTTATCGACGTGCTCTGCGTAGTGCTCCTTCGCAGTTGCCTCGTCAGCAACACGGAGGTCAAGCGCGACCAGCTTCAGGCCCTTGCGCTCGATGCGGGAGATAACTTCGCCGACCAGACCGCGGGAAACGCCGTCCGGCTTGATCAGAATAAGAGTACGTTCAGTCATGGTGAGCATCATACTATGACAAACCCCGCTGCACCGGAGTGGTGGTGCAGCGGGGTGAAAGTCGCGACTACGAGCGCGGGAGACTTACGAGTGCTGGGTGGTCAACAGACCGCGCTCCATACGCTGGAGGAGGTTCTTCCGCAGATGCAGAATGTAGGCCCACACCAGGGCGAAGAAAATACCCACCACGCCCATAGACACGTGCGTGAAGATAGCCAGCACACCAAAGACCTGCAGCACAATGTTCGCCTTCAGTGCCCAAGGCTGCTTCTGCAGGAAGGCCATCGCAATCAGAGCCAAGCCCAGGATGGTGATGTACGTAACCGAGAAGGTCTGGTTAATCTGGCCGTCGGGAATGCGCGTGACCACAGTCAGACCAAGCAGCACCGAAATAGCCTGCATAATCAGCGTGCCGGACATAACACCGCGCAGACCCTTCAGCGGGTCCTTAGCCGGATCGTGTCCCGCACCGAGCGGGCCATACTTGCCGCCCTCACTCAGGTCACGCCCCTCGCGGTAGGCGCGCAGGGCCTCGCGGTCGGCAGCGGTGTAATCCTCCGCGCCATTGCCCTGTGGCTGGCTCGCCTGAGATTCGCTCATTGCGGGTCCTTTCCAAATAGTGTCCGGGCTTCGCCCGCAGTGACAACAGATCCAGTGACGATCACACCGGAACCAGAGACAATACCGTCTCCGGTGTCGGTTTCCTCAGCCAGCGCTACAGCTAGCTCAACGGCGGACGGCAGAGTCGGTACGCGATGCACGCGCTCCTCGCCGAAAATCTCCTCCGCGAGGTCAGCCAGGTCGTCGTAGTGCAGCGCACGCGGCGATGTGTTCTGGGTAATAACCACTTCTTCGAAGTAAGGCTCCAGCTCCACCAGCAGCCCACGAGCATCCTTCTCCCCCAGCACCGACAGCACACCGATGACACGGCGGAAGTCGAACTCAGCGGAGAGGGCCGTGCGTAGCGCACGGGCACCGTGCGGATTGTGGGCGGCATCGATGAACACCGTCGGGGTCGAGCGCACGCGCTCCAGGCGGCCGGGCGATGCGACCGTCGCAAAGCCTTCGCGAACCGCATCAATGTTGAGCGGACGCCCCGGACCTGCGCCGAAGAACGCCTCCACCGCAGCCAGTGCTGTGGCTGCGTTACGCGCCTGATGCGGACCGTGCAGCGGCAGATGGATGTCGTCATACTCGCCGGCCAGGCCCTTGAGCGTCAGGTTCTGCCCGCCGACCGCCAGCTGATGACTGACGACGCCATACTCAACCCCAGCACGGGCGACCGAGGCATCCATTTCCACGGCACGTCGCAAAACGACGTCCATTGCTTCCGGTTCCTGCTCGCCGACAATGGCGACATTGTCCGGTGGCGTGAGCAAGTCGTCCTTATTCCACCGCGACTTGATGATGCCGGCCTTCTCAGAAGCGATTTCAGCCAGGGTATCTCCGAGGTACTCCGTGTGATCGAGACCGATTGGGCAGATGACTGCCACGTCGGCCTCCACCACGTTGGTCGCATCCCATGTGCCACCCATGCCGACTTCCACCACGGCAACATCGACAGGAGCGTCGGCGAAGGCAGCGTAGGCCATGGCCGTGAGGACCTCGAACTTGCTCATCTGCGGGCCGCCCTTTTCGGCGGACTTGGCGTCAACCATTTCCACGTAGGGCTGAATCTCGCGCCAGATGCGCACGTAATCGCGTGGATGAATGGGCTGGCCATCGATGGCGATGCGCTCGGTAACCAGCTGCAGATGCGGACTGGTGGTGCGGCCGGTGCGACGACCGAGAGCGCGCACCAGCGATTCAATCATGCGCACAGTGGAAGTCTTGCCATTCGTGCCGGCAACGTGAATGACCGGAGTGGCACGCTCGGGATGGCCGAGGATGTCCATCAGCATCTCGATGCGCTCGAGCGATGGGTCGATCTTGGTCTCCGGCCAACGCTGATCCAGCTCGGCTTCGACCTCTGCGAGCTCACGCAGCTCCTCGGCGGTGGCCTCCAGCGGGGCCGGCTCATTGACCGGGCGGTCCACATCGACCGGCAGGCTCAGGCCTTCCTCGGACACGGAGACCTCACCGAGGCGCATGTCATCGGGCATGCGGTCATCGGCCATCACACCGGCGATTTCGCGAGGCTCAAGGTCCTCGACGATCTGGGAGTCAGCCGGATCGAATTCGAACTCAGGCGCTGCGGTGGACTCTTCTCGCACCGCAGACTCTTCCTGCGCCACCGAATCGTCCTCGCCGCCAAGATTCAAACGAATCTCCCCTGCAATCTCATCGTGTGATTCAGCACCCCGAGGTTCGATATCCCGTGGTTCGGTCATGCCTGCGGAAGTCCCTCCAAACGAGCCTTAATGCGGTCAATCTCCTCCAGTGCGAACTGGTGGCGAGTCTTAATCTTCTCCACGACTTGCTCCGGAGCCTTGGACAGGAAGGCCTCGTTGCCGAGCTTCTTTTCGGTGCCGGCCAGTTCCTTCTCGGCCTTGGCCAGGTCTTTTTCCAGGCGCTTGCGTTCAGCGGCCACGTCGACGGTGCCGGAGGTATCCAGCTCGATCAGAACCGTGGCCTGAGACAGGCGCACCTCAATGGAAGCGGTAGCGGTGAATCCATCCTCCGGTGCCTCAGCACGAGCCAGCGAACGAATCATCTCTTCCTGAGCAGCCAGATCAGCATCCGCCAGGTTCATGCGTGCCGGCACGCGCTGCGACGGCTTCACACCCTGGTCATTGCGGAAACGACGCAGCTCGGTGACCAACTTCTGGGCATCGGCAATACGACGTGCGGCAACCTCGTCGACAGCAGCGCCGTCGGTGGTCATGGTGGCATCCGGCCAGGCGGAAATAACCAGAGAGTCCTCGAAGCCCTCCGCGCCGTCGGTAAGCGCCTTCCACAGCGTCTCCGTGACGAACGGCATGGACGGGTGCAGCAGACGCAGCAGCGTATCCAGCACGCGGCCGAGAACCAGACGCGTGGAGGCGGCGCGGGCGGCCTGCTCCTCGGTCATGGTTTCGCCGTCGTTCAGGCGCGGGAAGTCAACCTTGGTCATCTCCAGGTACCAGTCACAGACCTCGTCCCATGCGAAGTGGTAGAGGGCCTCGTTGGCCTTGGAGAACTCGTACTTATCCAGCGCAGCGTCAACCTCGGCGCGGACCTGTTCCAGGCGGTCCAGGATCCAGCGGTCGGTGTCGGTGAGCTGGTCGCGGTCCGGCAGCTCGCCCACGTGGGCCCCGTTCATCAGCGCAAAGCGGGTGGCGTTGAACAGCTTGGTGGCGAAGTTACGGGAGCTCTGAGCGGCGTCATTACCGACCGGCAGGTCAGAGCCCGGGTTAGCGCCACGCGCCAGCGTGAAGCGAAGTGCGTCCGCACCGTAGTCACGGACCCAGTCCAGCGGGTCAATGCCATTGCCGAGGGACTTCGACATCTTGCGACCCTGCTCATCGCGGACCAGACCGTGCAGGAAGACATCCTTAAACGGCACCTGCGGACGACCGTCGCGCCCCTTACCCAGCGGTGAATCAGCCAGGGTGGCAGCAAAGGTCGAGAACATCATCATGCGCGCGACCCAGAAGAACAGAATGTCATAGCCGGTGACCAGCACGGATGTCGGGTAGAACTTCTCCAGCTCTGGGGTGGCGTCCGGCCAACCCATCGTGGAAAACGGCCACAGCGCAGAGGAGAACCAGGTATCCAGCACATCCGGATCCTGCGTCCAGCCGTCGCCCGTCGGGACCTCATCATCCGGGCCGACACAGACGACCTCGCCATTCGGGCCGTACCAAATCGGGATGCGGTGGCCCCACCACAGCTGACGGGAAATACACCAGTCGTGCATGTCATCGACCCAGTCGAACCAGCGCGGCTCCTGCGAAGCCGGGTGAATAACCGTGTCGCCCTCGCGAACAGCATCGCCGGACATCTTGGCCAGCTCATCGACCTTAACGAACCACTGCAAGCTCAGCAGCGGCTCAATCGGCTCACCCGAGCGCTCCGAGTGACCAACCGAGTGAACGTACGGGCGGACCTCCTTGACAATGCGCCCCTGCTCACGCAGAGCCTCCGTCAGCGCGGTACGGGCCTCCGCGCGATCCATGCCGTCGAAACGCGTGCCGGTGTTGAAGATACGGCCAGTGGTGTCGATGACCTCCGGCATATCCAGGTCGTGGCGCTGGCCCATGGCGAAGTCATTCGGATCGTGCGCCGGCGTGATCTTCACCGCGCCTGTACCGAACTCGCGGTCCACGTAGTCATCGGCGATGACCTGAATCTTCAGGTCCTCGCGGAACGGGTGGTCCAGAACCTTACCCACCAGGTGCGTGTAGCGCTCATCCTCCGGGTGCACGGCAATTGCCACGTCACCCAGCATCGTCTCCACACGAGTCGTCGCCACAACAATGGAGTCTTCCCCATCGCCGTAGCGGAAGGACACGAGCTCGCCTTCAGCGTCCTCGTACTTGACCTCAATATCCGAGATTGCAGTCTGCAGCACTGGCGACCAGTTGACCATGCGCTTGGCGCGGTAAATCAGGCCGCGGTCAAACAATTCCTTAAAAATCGTCTGAACCGCACGGGACAGGCCCTCGTCCAGAGTGAAGCGCTCACGGGACCAATCCAGGGAGTCACCAATCTGGCGCATCTGGTTGCCGATACGTCCGCCGTAATCGTGCTTCCACTCCCAGACCTTCTCCACGAATTCCTCGCGGCCATAATCGAAGCGGTCCTTACCTTCGGACTCCTTCAGCATCGCCTCGACCTTGGTCTGCGTTGCGATACCCGCGTGGTCCATACCCGGCAGCCACAGCACCTCGTAGCCCTGCATGCGCTTACGGCGCACCAGCGCATCCATCAAAGTGTGGTCCAGTGCGTGGCCCATGTGCAGCTGACCCGTCACATTCGGCGGGGGCAGCACAATAGAGTAAGCCGGCTTGGAGCTAGACGGATCAGCCTCGAAATAGCCAGCGTCTACCCAGCCCTGGTACAGGTCCGACTCCACGTCAGCCGGGTTCCACGACTTGGGCAACTTATCTGCTCTGTTTAGGTCCACGTTGTTCTCAGTCACGCGTCACATCTTAGCGCCTTGCCCGGATTTGGTTTTCCAGGGGCTTTACGACGGCCCTTGCGCCCCACCCATATCTGCCATCAGCGACTTATACACCGCCTAATTCAAGCCTTTCTCCCGCTCCGAGCCAAACCGCGATTACCGCGCAAAATAAAAACGCTCTCTTGTGAAATCATCACAAGAGAGCGCCTCTAAACGGCCGTTGAACAGCTCTTAGACCAGCAGGTCCTTAACAGCCTCGCGCTCTTCGCGCAGTGCCTTGACGTTGCGCTCGATGCCAGCGCGCTGAACCTCGGAGAGATCCAGGCCCTCAACGCGAACCCACTCGCCGTCCTTGGCGTAGCACGGAACACCAGCGACCAGGCCCTCGTCGATGCCGTAGGAGCCATCGGACGGAAGGGCGACAGAGACCCACTCGCCCTCTGGGGTACCCGTGACCCAGTCACGCATGTGGTCAACTGCGGCTGCGGCAGCGGAAGCTGCGGAGGAGGAACCACGGACCTCGATGATTTCTGCGCCACGCTTGGCGACACGCGGAATGAAGTCCTGCTCGACCCACGCAGCGTCCACCTTGTCGGAGACCTTCTCGCCTGCAATGGTGGCGTAGGTGATGTCCGGGAACTGGTCTGCGGAGTGGTTACCCCAGACAATCATGTTCTTGATCTCAGTGGTCGGAACACCAATCTTTTCCGACAGCTGAGACAGGGAACGGTTGTGGTCCAGGCGCATCATGGCGGTGAAGCGCTCTGCCGGGATGTCCTTAGCGTGGGATGCGGCAATCATGGTGTTGGTGTTGGCCGGGTTGCCGACAACCAGAACCTTGATGTCGTCTGCTGCGTGATCATTCAGTGCAGCACCCTGCGGGCCGAAGATCTTGCCGTTGGCGCCCAGCAGTGCGGAGCGCTCCTCGCCCTTGCCGCGCGGCTTTGCACCGACCAGGAAGGCGGCGTTGGCACCGTCGAATGCCTTTGCCGGATCATCGGTGATGTTGATGCCAGTCAGAAGCGGGAAGGCGGAGTCAAACAGCTCCATGGCGACGCCTTCGGTGGCGTGCAGCGCCGGAGTGATCTCCAGCAGGTTCAACTCAACCGGGGTCTCAGGGCCGAAAACCGAACCGCTGGCAATGCGGAAGAGCAGGGAGTAAGCGATCTGTCCGGCGGCGCCGGTAACTGCAACCTTTACGGGAGTCTTGTTCACTTCAGGCCTTTCTCGAGAGAGAATCAATTCGCTGCCCACTCTAATGCGACTACAGAATTGGCGCAGACGGGGGCGACGGGCTCAGGCCAATTCTGAAAAACGGATAGCATTAGGCATGACTTACGGTCATGTACTCATTTCACTAGAAAGAAGTCCGCGACCGAGCAATTTCACCCCCGTTAGATAGCCAAAACCCCGTAGTCGCCCTCTAGTCCAAGCAAAGGATTTTCATGAAGTCTCCAGGCTCCTCTGATGCAATCCCCCATGCAGTCTTGGTGGCAGCACTTCAAGAATTCACCGCAAAGGGGTATGCAGATGCCCGTTTGGATGCCATTGCTGCCGCCTCTGGTGTCTCCAAGCGCATGCTTCACTACCACTGTGGTGACAAGTTGGGACTCTACAGGGCGACGTGGGCACATGTGCTGGAGACCGTAAGGCCTGACGACGACGACCTGCGCCCGCACTCCAATGTGCCGGTGGAAGCCCTGCAGCATGTGGTCGGTGTTATCTATGACTACTTCTCGGCGAACCCGCTCGCCGTGCGGTTCATCATCCAGGAAAACCTACATCCGGTCCTGCCGCTAGAAGGCGTGACTGGGCTTGGTGGTCAGAGCCCAATTGTTTTGGAGTTTGACCGCATCTTGTTGCTCGGTCGCGATTATGGTGCATTCCGCACTGATATTTCCGCACTTGATCTTTATATTCTCGTGCTGTCGCTGGCCACCTTCCCCACCCTGCACCAGCGGACTTTTGAAAACCTCTACGGCATTGAAATGCAGTCGACAGTGTTGTCGGACAAGCTGCGTGAGTTCGCTCAGGACACTGTGACCAGCCTGTTGACGTCCTCGCCTCGCAACGAACCGGGCAGCTCGTACACTTCCCTGCTGGCCTCCCATGGCGCCAACTCGTCCGCGCTTGGCGCAGAGGTCTACGGCGATCAGCCCAACCCAGAGACTCAGGACTTGACTACTGACGATGCCCCGGATTACCGCGACATCTACGGCATGGACGACTAGGGCTCCATACAGACATCAAAAACCCGGTTAGAGCGGCTACTCTAACCGGGTTTTTAGCTACCTTTACGCAGTCTTCTTATCCTCGCTGCGTTCAACGAGTTCCGGCGCTGCACCGTCCGTGATGCATTCCTTGTGGACAATGACCTCCGCGACGTCGTCACGCTCTGGTACCTCGAACATCACGGGAACCAGGATCTCTTCCATGATGCCGCGCAAACCACGGGCGCCGGTATTGCGGCTAATCGCCTTGGCAGCAATGGCGCGCAGTGCCTCATCGTCGATGGTAAGGCGCACACCGTCCATGTCGAACAGGTGCTGGTACTGGCGAACCAGGGAGTTCTTCGGCTCGGTGAGTACACGAACCAGCGCGTCCTCATCGAGGTTGGTGACCGATGCGATAACGGGAAGGCGGCCAATGAACTCAGGAATCAGGCCGAATCGAACGAGATCCTCCGGCAGTACGTCGCGGAATGGATCCTTCATGTCCTCGTCGTTAGCCGAGGTGACATCTGCGCCGAAGCCCAGGCCCTTCTTGCCGACGCGCTCCTGAACGACCTTTTCCAGACCGGCAAACGCACCGGCGACGATGAACAGGACGTTGGAGGTGTCGAACTGAATGAACTCCTGGTTCGGCAGCTTGCGCCCACCCTGCGGGGGCACGGCGGCTACGGTTCCCTCGAGAATCTTCAGCAGCGCCTGCTGCACACCTTCACCGGAGACATCGCGAGTGATGGAAGTGTTCTCGGACTTGCGCGAAATCTTGTCAATCTCATCGACGTAAATGATGCCGCGCTGTGCCTTCTCGACGTCGAAATCAGTCGCCTGCAGCAGCTTCAGCAGGATGTTCTCCACGTCCTCACCGACATAGCCGGCCTCGGTCAGGCTGGTGGCGTCAGCAATCGCGAACGGCACATCCAGCTTGCGAGCCAGTGTCTGCGCGAGGTAAGTCTTGCCGCAGCCAGTCGGCCCCAGCAAGAGGATGTTCGACTTCTGCAGCTCGACGTCGTTGTCCGACTTGGTCTCCGCAGCACGAAGGCGCTTGTAGTGGTTGTAGACCGCTACCGCTAGGGTGCGCTTAGCCATGTCCTGGCCGATGACGTACTCATCGAGGAAGTCGCGAATTTCCATCGGCCGCGGCAGGCGGTCGTCGTTGCCAGTTGCCTCGCCGCCGGTGTTGAGCTCCTCTTCGATGATCTCGTTGCAGAGCTCGATGCACTCATTACAGATGTACACACCAGGTCCGGCAATCAGCTTCTTGACCTGCTTCTGACTCTTTCCACAGAAAGAGCACTTCAGCAAATCCGCACTTTCTTGCATACGCGCCATGAGGCTCCCGCCGCCGCCTTTCCGCTTCGTTGCCAATAACTGCTTCAGACCAGCCTACCGTGAGTGTGCGCAAATACCGGCTTCCACGCCAGGGGCGAGGCGAATTTCACGCGATCTCGCCCGGTGCTTTACGACGGCCAGTGCGCAGCACTCCAAAGAGACCATGTCCCCATTTAGGCGTTGTGCTTGCGGTACTCGAAGACCTGGTCGATGATGCCGTACTCGACGGCCTCTTCAGCGGTCAGGATCTTGTCACGGTCGGTGTCCTTGCGGATCTGCTCTGCAGTGCGACCGGAGTGGCGAGCCAACGTCTCCTCCATCAGCTTGCGCATGCGCTCGATTTCGTTCGCCTGAATCTCCAGGTCGGAAACCTGGCCCTGGATTCCCTGGGTAGCCGGCTGATGAATGAGAACGCGCGCATTCGGCAGAGCTGCACGCTTACCCGGTGCACCCGCAGCGAGCAGCACGGCTGCCGCGGAGGCAGCCTGGCCCAGGCACACGGTCTGCACGTCGGGACGCACGTACTGCATCGTGTCGTAGATGGCCATCAGCGAGGTGAAGGAGCCGCCTGGGGAATTGATGTACATCGTGATGTCACGATCCGGGTCCAGGCCCTCAAGCACCAGCAACTGCGCCATGATGTCGTTAGCGGCGGTGTCATCGACCTGGGAGCCGAGGAAGATAATGCGCTCTTCGAAGAGCTTGTTGTATGGGTTGGATTCCTTAGCACCAAAGCTGGAGTGCTCCACGAAAGAAGGAAGCACGTAGCGCGACTGCGGCATCTGCATATTGTTCATCTCCATGTTGATTAAATCGCCTCTAATTATTCGCTACTGTCCGCTTTTAGCGTGCGGTGTCCTTGAGAGCGGTCACGACGTGGTCAACCAGGCCGTATTCCTTAGCCTCAGCTGCGGTAAACCAGCGGTCGCGGTCCGAGTCTTCCTCAATGCGCTCGACCGGCTGACCGGTGTGCTGCGCAATCAGACGAGCCATCTCCTTCTTGGTGGCAGCGAACTGCTCAGCCTGAATGGTGATGTCGGATGCGGTACCGCCAATACCTGCAGATGGCTGGTGCATCATAATGCGGGCGTGCGGCAGTGCGTAACGCTTGCCCTTAGCACCTGCGGCGAGCAGGAACTGACCCATGGAAGCTGCCAAGCCCATGCCGTAGGTAGCCACGTCGCACGGAACAAACTGCATGGTGTCGTAAATGGCCATGCCGGCGGTGACGGAGCCACCCGGGGAGTTAATGTACAGCGAGATATCCGCCTCCGGGTCCTCAGCTGCCAGGAGCAGCATCTGACCGCAGAGCTTGTTGGCAATCTCGTCGTCGACCTGCTCACCCAGCCAAATAATGCGCTCCTTGAGCAGCTTGTCGAAAACCGTGTTCGTCGACATCTGGGCGTTATCGCTCATCTGTGTACTCCTTCTTCGTACGTGTGCGAGTTTGTCGTTCACTAGAGGGTAACGAAAAGGGCCGTCCCTTTGTTTCAGGAACGGCCCTTGTTCGCTATAAGCGTTGCAGCATAAGGAATGCGTCGCGCTAACGGCGGGGCTTACTCAGCCGAGTTGTCCTCAGCCTTGTCGGACTCAGCCTTCTCAGCCTCAGCTTCGACCTCACCGAAGTACTCGTTCAGATCGATTTCGTTGCCCTCAGTGTCCTTGGCGGAAGCCTTCAGGATCGAGGTGGCCAGAGCCTTGCCGCGGCGAACGTCTGCAAACAGGTTGCCGAGCTGGCCGGACTGCTGAATCTGCTGGATGAACTGGTTCGGGTCCATGCCGTAGGACTGAGCAGTGAACAGGATGTGGTCGGTGAGCTCCTGCTGGGAAACGTCCGGCTGGATCTCCTCAGCCAGTGCATCCAGGAACAGCTGGGTGCGAACAGCTTCCTCAGCGGACTTCTTGGAGTCCTCGTCGAACTGCTCACGAGTGGTGCCCTGGGCCTCCAGCATGGAGTTCAGAACCTTCTCGTCGCCGCCGAACTGACCCAGCAGCTGCTGCAGCTGGCCCTCGACCTGCTCCTTGACAACACCCTCCGGAAGAGCGATTGTGGTCTGCTCCATTGCGGCAGCCAGGACCTTGTCGCGGACCTGCTGAGCCTGTTCGCCCTTCTTGGTGTTCTCGACCTGGCGTGCCAGGTCTTCCTTCAGCTCCTCGATGGTGTCGAACTCGGAAGCCATCTGAGCGAAGTCGTCGTCAGCTTCCGGCAGCTCGCGGACCTTGACGGACTGAACGGTAACGGTGACCTGAGCGTCCTCGCCCTCGTGCTCGCCAGCAACCAGCTTGGTGGTGAATTCCTTGGACTCGCCCTGGGACAGGCCAACAACAGCCTCATCCAGGCCGTCAATCAGATCGTCGGAGCCAACCTGGTAGGACAGTCCCTCGGTGGAAGCCTCTTCCAGCTCTTCACCGTCGATAGTGGCGGACAGGTCGATGGAGACGAAGTCATCCTTCTCAACTGCGCGCTCAACGCCGGTCAGGGTGCCGAAGCGAGCGAGCAGGTTCTGCAGCTCAGCCTCAACAGCTTCCTCGTCGGCGACCAGCGGGTCAACCTCAACTGCGATGTCCTCGAACTTCGGCAGCCCAATCTCCGGACGGACGTCGACCTCAGCGGTGAACTCGACGAGCTCGCCGTCTTCCAGCTTGGTGATGTCAACCTCAGGCTGACCGATAACCTTCAGCTCCTCCTCACGAACGACCTCGTCGTAGCGGGACGGAACCATGTCGTTGAGCACCTGCTCCAGGATTGGGCCGCGGCCGAAGCGGGCCTCAATCAGCTTTGCCGGTGCCTTGCCCTTACGGAAGCCCGGAATCTGGACCTGCTGAGCCAGTGCCTTGTAGGCATTGTCGAACTCTGGCTTCAGCTCGTCAAACGGGACCTCGACGGTAATCTTCACTCGGGTCTCATTGAGCTTCTCAACGGAAGACTTCACTGGTGCACTCTCCTGCAACTCGATGATTAATTCATAGACCACGGGAGTGCCCGTGATACTGGTCGGGGTAGCGGGATTTGAACCCACGGCCTTCCGCTCCCAAAGCGGACGCGCTACCAAGCTGCGCCATACCCCGTATGCGTCATTCGAAACCTAGCAGAAACCCCTTTGGAGCATCTGCACCGGGGCCCTCATAGTCGCGAAATCGCGTTTCCACAACGGACCCGTATAGATTTACCTGACGATTAACGAAATCACAAAACCACGCGTTCAACCAGGCCATTACTCTGTCTGAAAACGCTTTACGACGCCATCGAGAGCCAACCTGCCAACTACTACTGGTTTCATGAAATCCATGCATATCACAGGGCGTTTGCATCACCTCGGCACTGCTTTTGGCGGCCTCGTTTACTGCAAACACTCCATTCGTCGGCCGACCCTCCAAAGAAGCCGCCTAAAACGACTGCCCCTTTGTTGAGTCGTGTGACAGTGTAATCAACGGCTATACGCCTGTTTCATATACCCCATATTGCTTTAGTTTCATTTTCTGTTTTTCCCGGCCACAGCCACTTTTCTTTAAATCCTTCGAGAAAAACCTGGCATCGATTTTTGTATGTGCGCTTTAACGAGTTAATATGCCTTGTACCAAGACACGGTCTGGTTGAGGCGAGTGCGCATCTAAACCGGATTTCTGTCTATGGGGATGTCGTATAGTGGCTAATACCTCAGCCTTCCAAGCTGAAGACGCGGGTTCGATTCCCGTCATCCCCTCCATGTGAAAGCACCCTCCGGCCAGCGTCGGAGGGTGTTCTTCTTTTTGACGGGATCCGTCCCGAAATCCGTCACAGGCATGTCACGACCGCGTGCGCGCGTCACGGTTTCATACAGCGTCGGTAACAAGTCGGTGGCACTGTCATGTCGGGTCTTTTGCCGTCGTCACGCACAACTAGTCCCGGCGGCATGAATCCTCGCATCATCGACAAGGACACCGGCGTCGAGCTGTGGACCGTCGCCGAATGCGCGGAGTTCACCGGTACCGCGCGCGGCACGTTCACCAGCTATGCGGGCCGTGGCAAAGCGCCGGTGCCGGCGGCGAAGCTCCACGGGCTGAACCCGCGGAACTCCGACGACGTGCGCGAGTGGCAGAAAGGCCACGAGGCGAAGGGCAAGTAGCCGGCCCAATCTCGGACCGGTCAGCCCGGCATGACCGGTCAGCCCAAGTAGTGGGCGGCGACGACGTTGGCGATCTCGTCGGCGTCGTTGTGGGCGACGAGCACGCCGTGGCCGTGGCCCGGCAGCTCGATGAGCTCGCCGCCCATGACCGCCTGCATCGCGCGGCCGCCCGTGCCGGTCACCGCCGCATCGCGGTCGTAGTGGAGCAGCAGCGGCTTCGACTCGAGGGCGTCGCCGCTGAGTTCCACGGCAGCGCCCTGCCCCGGCCAGCCGAGGCATAGCTGCCCCGACGACAGCGCATCGGCGTTGAGGCGGAAGATGTCGCCGCCGGTGAACTGGTCGAGGTACGTGCGGGGAATGCGGGACGGGTCGGCGGCGGTGACGTTGTCGTTGCAGATGATCGCCCGCTCGATGGTTCCCATCGCCTCGGTCTGCGCCATCATGTCTTCCGGGGTCACGCCCTCGGGTAGTTCGGGGGTCTCCACCTCGCCGGTGACCACGGCGTCGGCGATGTCGGGCCACATGCTCTCCGAGTACGTCGCCGCGAAGGTCTGCTGCAGCAGCACCGACTGATTGCCGGCGCCGGGGCGCATCAGGTTCGCCGCGAAGGAATGGCTGCGCCACGCGACGGGCAGAACGCCGTCGGCCAGCTGCATGAACGCCTCCGGGTCGTCGGCGAAGGCGGCGGGCACGTCGCCCACCTGCGTCGGCGGCGGGTAGACCTGACCCGGCGCGCCAACCTCCTCGTTGATGCGCTGCGACCAGCGCGCGTACACCTGCAGGGCGGTGGTGCCCAGGCCGTACTCGTCGTCACGGTCGGCGATCCACTGGAACATCGCGTTGAGAGCCTCGCGGCGCCACGGCTCGCGCGAGTCTCCGAGCCGAAAGTAACGGTCGGCAGGATCGACCGAGGAATCCAGCACCATCCGGCCCGTCTTGTCCGGGAACAGGGTCGCGTACGTGCTCATCAGATCCGTGCCGTAGGACAGGCCGTAGAGGTGCATGACGTCCTGGCCGAGCACGTCGCGGACATGGTTGAGATCGCGAGCGGTGTTCTCCGTGGTGATGGTCGCCGCGTATCCCGGTTCATTGGCTTCGCAGGAGGCGTACATCGCGCCGACCTGCCCGGAGAGCAGACCCGTCATCGGGATGTCCGCCACGTTGCAGTTCAGCGGGGTGCCCCAGGCCAGGCCGCGCGGCTCGACGGCGATGAGGTCGAAGTGCTCCCGGACGGCGGTCGGCATCCTCACGGCCTCGTCGGAGAACATTCCCAACGCGTCGCCGCCGGGGCCGCCCGGATTGCCTGCGATGACGCCACGGCGCTCCCCCGTCGCCGGAACCCGGCTGACAGTGAGGGAAATCGTCGCGCCCTCCGGGTCGGAATAATCACGTGGCATGTCGATGTCCGCGCACACGGTGCCCGGCGCGGTCATCGCCGCGGTCGGGCACGCGCCCCAGTCCAACCCGCCGAGATCGGCCGGACCGGCGGAGCCGCCGGCCGACGCCTGCGGCACCGACAGCAACGTGCCCGCCAGCGCGAGCGCCGTGACCGGGGCCAACGCCCTGCGGACGAAGGACGTCCGGGACGACGGGGCCGCTGAGACTCGGCTCGCGGACCGGGCCTCGGCACCGGTCTCCACAGAGGAGACGGCGGGGGACGCTGCGCCGAATGCGGCGGGGGACAACTTCTTCGTGGGGCGCACGGGGATAAACACCTTTCATCGACTGCAACGAACGGTATCAAACCGTAACGCCGACCGCACGCCGTTCAAGGCACGAAGATTAAGGCACCGGCCGCACGCTGTTCAACGCACGGAGATCAGGGCACGGACCGCACCCGGTACACCAGCACCGCACCGACGGCGGTGAGCGCGCCCGCGAAAACGTACAGGCCGGGGTACCCGCCGAGGTTCGCCAACGCGAAGGCGGCGAGCACCGGGGCGGCCATGTTCGGGCCGGCGACGGCGAGGTTCATGACGCCCACGTCACGCCCGCGCTCATCGGCCTTGGGCAGCACCTGGTTGATCAGGGCCTGATCGACGGCCATGAACACGCCCCACGACAGACCCAACAGCACCGCCGCGCCGACGACCATGGCGAAGCTCCCGGCGAACGCCATGATCGCGCAGGCCCCGGCGACGCCCATCGACGACAACGCCACGAACACCCGGCGCTTGCCCATCTTGTCGGACACTTTGCCCGACAGGATCGCGGTGACGATGACGCACAGGGCATACGCGCCGGTGAGGACGAGCACGCCGGCATCCGGATCGGGGTGGCCGATGTGATCGCGCAGGTAATAGAACAGGTAGAACAACGCGACCGAGTTGCCCGTGGTCACCAGGAACCGGGCGATGAACACCCACGTGAAGTCGCGGTAGAGCCCTCCGGGCACCTCGGCGACGGCGGGCACCACGGCGTCAGCGTCCCCGCCGGCGTCGTCAAGCACCGGAGATGCGGCCGCCTGCGACCGCACCCGGGACACGTCGCGGAAGCCCGGCAGGAACTGGCCGATGAGCACCAGCAGCAGCGCCGCGGTGACGATGTACGCCAGCCCCAGGTCGAACACCGTGGCCACGACGGTGCCCAGCACCACGCCGAGGGTGTACGTCAGCCCCAGCACACCCGAGACCACGCCGTACTGATTGTCCGGCACCGTATCCGGCGCCACCGCCTGGGCCGCGTTGATTGACGCCGCGATGGCCAGCTGGAACACCGCCCACCCGATGGTCAACGCCATGAAGCCCGGCGCGGCGCCCAGGAACACCAGCGACCCGGCCGCCGCCAGCCCGCCGAAGAGGATCCACGGGGCGCGGCGGCCCCAGCGCGTGTCCGTGCGGTCCGACAACCACCCGGCCAGCGGATGCCCGATGATGGAGAAGAACCCGCCGACCGCCATGAGGAGCGCGAACTTCTCCTCCTTCTCCCCCGGATGCCAGATGAGGATCTGCTGCGCCAACAACAGCTGCGTCGGCGCTGCCCACGAGATGTTCTGCCCCAGGTACAGCAGGCCGTACCGCACGATCCAGCCGGTGGTCACCGGCGTGCGCTGGGCGGGGTCGGCGGTGAAACGCCCGACGTCGGAGATGGCGCGTTCGGAGGAGCCGGCGTGTTCGGAGGAGCTCATCCCTGCACCCCATCCGGCTCCGGCGGCTGCGCCCGCACGTTGGGGTCGGTGTGTTCGTCCGCGACGGGGTAACGACGGCCTGCGGTGTAGCGCCGGTGCAGCTCCGGGGTGATCCGCCCGGTGCGGGCCAGCTCGGCCAGCAGGTGGCCCGACGGCTTCATCGTCCGTTCCTGCGTCTCGTAGTCCAGGTGGACGATGCCGAATCGCGGCTCTTCGCCGTCGGCCCATTCCCAGTTGTCCACGAAGCACCAGTGGTACCAGCGCTCGATGGGCACGTCCGACTCGGCGATGGCCCGCAGGTGCTCCAGGATGAACCGCGGCCGGAACGACTCCAGCCTGCGGTCGGCAGCCCCGGCGTCCGGGTTGGCGTAGTCCCCGGCCGGATTCGGCTTTTCGACGCCCGCGTCCACGCCACCGACCGACAGCTCCAGATCGCCGAGATCGCAGGTGCCGTTTTCGGTGATCCAGACCGGTCCGCCGAAACGCTCGTTCAGGTCGCGGGCGCATTCGACCAGGCCCTCGGGGTGGATTTCCCACCCGAGGTCGTTGACCGGAGCCCCGACGAAGGTGCCGTCGTCGAACTTGTCGACGGCCGTGCGCGAGTAGTAGTTCAGGCCCAGGAAGTCGTGGTGGCGGCCCGACGGCAACCCGCGGCCGACCTTCGCCCCGCCCAGCAGCGGATGGAACTTCCCCGCCAGATGCGCGTCGGCGACGATGTCCTGGAACAGATGCCGATTGATCCGCGCCAGGCCGCGGTGGATGGGGTTGCGCGGATTGCGCGGCGCGAACGCCCGTGCGTGGTGGGCGATGCCGACCTTCGCCCGATCCCCCTGGATGCCGTGGATGACCTCGTAACCGCGGATGTGGGACACCGCCATGTTGCGCAGCACGGCCATCGTGTCGCCCCACGAGCGGTTGCCCGGCGGGCCCGAGCGGAACATGTGCGCCTGGGTGGCGTACACGTTCGGCTCGTTGACGGTGATCCACTCGTCGACGAGGTCGTCGAGCGCCCGCACGGTCGTCTCCGCATAGCGCAGGAAAGCCGCCGGCGATTCATCGGAGGTGAAGCCGCCGCGCCGAGCGAACCAGAGCGGATTGACGAAGTGATGGAGCGTCACCAGCGGACGAATCCCCTTGTCCCGCAGGTCGGCAATCTCCTCACGGTAGCGATCCAGCACCGCATGGTCGAACTCCCCCGGCCGCGGTTCGATACGCGCCCACTCCACGCCGATGCGAGCGATGGGCAGACCCAGCGACGCCATGAGCTCGTTGTCCTCCCGCCACCGGTTCCAGTGGTCGGTGGCGCGCAGCGGGGTCGAACCATCGGCGATGTTGCCGGGCTCGCGGGCCCAATCGAACCAGTCGTTGTTCTCGTCACCGCCCCTCGATCTGCCCGGCGGCCGACGCCGTGCCGATCAGCAGACCCCGCAGATCGACGTCGTGATGCAACGGCTTCGCGAGCGGCGACGTGCGCGGCTGAGGATGGAGAGTTCGGTCATTGGCAGGCACATTGGTTGACATGCCGACATCCTATGTCACACATCACGCCTAGTTTTTGGTTTTCCAACAAAATGTTATGGGTTTCGCGCGTCGACGGGGTCGTCGTAAAGCAACCGAGTAGAGCAACCGGATCGTTCGCGAAAAATCCGCTCCCCCTGGAACGAATCGGAGCCCCGGCCCGTTGTTGACGATGTCCCCCCAAAAAAATCAAAAATCACGTTAGGAACCCCACTTGTCAGCCTTCTAAGCTGAAGACGCGGGTTCGATTCCCGTCATCCCCTCCACGCAACCGGGCGCATTGCTCCCGGTTTTTACTTTCTGAGCCGACGTCCGGGGACCAGAAATTCTTCTGACCTCTGTTCAGGATCCAGTGCTACGGGTACTCTGGGCACCATGAAGCCCACCATTATCGATGCCGATACTGGACACGAACTATGGACCGCGGTCGAATGCGCTGCTTTTTCCGGCACCGCACGTGGCACTTTCACCAGCTACGCTGGCCGCAAGAAGGCTCCTGAACCCGTCGCGAAGCTTCATGGGTTGACCCTGTGGGATTCCGAAGAAGTTCGCGCATGGCACGCCAATCGGAAGAGCCGCACCAAGAGCACCGACTCCGCCGAATCATAGATACCTACCCATACCCAATCATTTCCTGGTTCCCGAGCTACATCTGTCGGACAGATATGTAAGCTCGGGAACTTTTTTCGCTCTACATGCGTTATCTCAAGTAATTACAAGCAGTACCCGCAATTTCCTTTTTGGAGGCCTAGCCCATGGGGGCTTTAATTCTGATCGCGATCACCGTCGGCGGCGCAATTATCATCGCGTCGATGGCTCAAAACCGTTCAAACAGGGCCTTTGATGCTCGCCAGAACAATCAATTGGAAGACGCCGTCGCAGACGCCCGCCGATGGATTGAGCGACTGGGCTCACAGGTATTGAACCTGGCTGGCACCGATTCGGCTTCCACGCAGGCTCTTGCTGACGCATCCGAGCGCTACAATGCCGCTTCCTCGCAGATTTCTACTGCGCGCACCCCGGCACAGGCGCGAATGGCCCGCGAATCGGCGCTGGAGGGCCTGCACTACATCAATGCGGCTCGCGAAATTATGGGCCTGCCGGCGGGGCCGACACTGCCACCGCTGGAGGGTCAGAAGGCCGCTGGTTCTGTGACCGAAACTCGCACCATTGAGCACGAAGGCCACTCGGTTACCGCCTCTCCATACGCCACCCCGGAAACTCCGAACTACTACCCCGGTGGTCGTGTCGCTGGCCGTCCGGTTCCGGCCGGTTGGTACTCCGAGCCCTGGTGGAAGTCCGCGCTCCGCACCGGTGTCTGGACCGCAGGCTCGATGCTGCTGTTCTCTACCCTCTTCCACGGTATGGCCGGTGTTGCCTACGGCGCTGATGAGTTCGCCAGCGGCATGGGCACCGGCGCTGACGACTTCGGCGGCACCGAGGACTTTGGAGCCGAAGACTTCGGTGGCGACGATTTCGGTGGAGATGACCTTGGCGGCGACTTCGGTGGCGGCGGTGCAGATGCCGGTGACGCAGGCGACGGCGGAGGCTTCTTCGACGGCCTCTTCGGTGGCGGCGACGGCGGCGGCGACGGCGGATTTTTCGACGGCGGATTCGACGGTTTCGATATTTAGAAAAAGCCCGGCGCCGCTATTTCGCTAAATCCGCAAAAGGATCGACAGTGCCGTCTGTCTGAGGCCGATACTCAATTTTTCTGGCGGCGAATCGACCAGCTTCCTTGCCAAGGATGCTGCTAATTAAAGCAACAGCCATATCCATACCTGCTGCGACTCCTGATGAGCTCCAGCGATCTCCGTCTTCAACCCATCGAGCCGCTTTCACCCACGTCACTTCGTTTCCGAACGAGGTAGCCCAATCAAAAGCCAACTTATTACTAGTTGCCCGCTTTCCTTCAAGTAGCCCAGCCGCAGCTAGCAGTGCCGACCCCGTGCAGACCGATGCCACTAACCGCGCCCGGGACCCGATGTGCTTAAGCCAGTCCAAAAACTCTGCATCCTCAACTAGTGTTCTGCTCCCTGCTCCACCGGGCACCAGGAGAATATCGACTGCCTCGAGTTCAGCGGTGCAGCGCGTGGCGATAACCTCCGCCCCCTGAGCGCTGGTTATCGAACCGGCAATGTCGGCGACATATTCGACCTCAATCTCTGGGACATGACCAAAAAGGCCAACCGGCCCAAAAACGTCTAAGAGTTCGAACCCGGGGAACAGTACAACAGTTACTCGGCGGTGTGCTTCCGGATTTGCCATAGGCCAATTCCTACTCCGCCTAAGCACACGATAGGGGCTGTTTCCAGAATATTCTGGAAACAGCCCCTATCCTTTCCTATACCTATCCCCCAGATGGAGAACAGTGGCCTCTTAAGCCTTCGGCAGCTCCGGGGCGACGCCAGTGTTTTCGTACTCTGCAAGAATGTCGATGCGGCGCTGGTGGCGCTCCTCCTCGCTCCACGGCTGGGAAACGAAAGCATCGACGATGGCCAGAGCCTCTTCTTCAGAGTGCATACGACCGCCGAGGCCAATCAGCTGAGCATTGTTGTGCTCGCGGGCAAGCTTTGCGGTCTCCACCGACCAAGCCAGCGCACAACGAGCGCCCTTGACCTTGTTAGCAGCGATCTGCTCGCCGTTACCGGAACCGCCGAGCACGATGCCCAGGCTGCCCGGATCGGCGACGGTACGGGAAGCCGCCTCAATGCAGAATGCTGGGTAGTCATCTGCAGGGTCGTAAGTGTGAGCGCCGCAGTCAACGACGTCGTGGCCAGCCTTCTCCAGGTGGGCCTTAATCAGGTTCTTCATTTCAAAACCGGCGTGGTCTGCACCAAGGTAAATACGCATGGCAGCAAGTTTAGCGGTTCCCACGGATTCCACGGCGTCTGCACCCGTTTTAGGTAGTGCTTGACGACGTCCCCCTGCGCAGCCGAATAGGGTGAAAAGTGACTGTATTTGCGTCTCAGCACGTCTTCGAAACCGGAAATTGGGTGCTTTTACCGTGTCTCCTGCGCCGCAAGCTCACTTCCAAGTCGATCCGGAAGCCCATGGCTCCCATGGGAATCATCACGCACCGGCGGTGCGAACGGTTCGACATGACATCAATAAGAAGCCATTTATTGTCATTTGGGAGGTCACACGGGCTTGTGGCTTGGTCTGCAAGCACTGCCGTGCAGATGCACAGCACGAGCCGCATCCTCACCAGCTTTCGACCGCCGAGGGCAAGATGCTGCTGGAGACCTTGGCGTCGTATAGCAAGCCGAAGCCGCTTGTGGTGCTCACCGGCGGCGATCCTTTTGAGCGCGATGACCTAGAAGAATTGGTGCGATTCGGCACAGAGCACGGTTTGAATATGTCGCTGTCTCCGTCGGTGACTCCGCGGTTGACGCCGGAACGGATTCAGTCGCTGCGTGAGGCCGGAGGTAAGGCGATGTCGATGTCGCTCGATGGCGCGACCGCCCAGACCCATGATAAGTTCCGCGGGTTTTCGGGGACTTTTGAAAAGACGCTTGAAATGGCTCCGCACATCAACGAGGCCGGTTACCGGCTGCAGATCAACTCGACCCTGACTAAGGGAAATATCCATGAGGCACCAGCGCTGCTGAAGACCGTCATGGAGATGCAAGCCAAGATGTGGTACGTCTTTTTCCTCGTTCCCACTGGTCGCGGCGCAGATTTGGGCGCATTGTCACCAGAGGAACGCGAGGATGTTCTGCACTGGCTATCGGATGTGTCCAACCGAATTGCCATTAAGACGACGGAGGCGCCGCAGTATCGGCGCGTTGTCATGCAGCAGGAGGAAGCAAAGGAAAAGGGTCTGCCATCCTATGAGGGCGGCGCGCTCTACCGCTACTTGACCGAGGAAACGACAAAGCTGCTCGGCGCTGAACCGGAAAAGCCACGCCGACCGCGCTCCCCCATGGCCGTCAATTCCGGGTCAGGTTTTGCCTTCATTGACCACATCGGCGACGTCTACCCCAATGGTTTCCTGCCGTTGCACTGCGGTAATGTAAAGGCAACACCCTTCCAAGAGATTTATTCCAACTCGCCGGCTTTTAAGGCTCTCCGCGATCCTGATAATTGGCACGGCAAGTGCAGCGTCTGTGAATACCACAGCGTATGCGGTGGATCCCGCTCGACTGCTTACGCTTTGACCGGGGATTACACGGCATCCGATCCGACATGCATCTACATCCCGCCACGGTGGGCTGCCATGAGCGAAGAAGAACGGCAGGCCTCCACCGGGCAGAATGCCGAAGCTGGGGCCGCTCAGGTTTCTTAGCCGCATGCCCCAGCTGCTACAGGTTTCTTAGTCGAAGCGCGGATCCTCAGTGCGAGAGCGCTTAATTTCGAAGAAATACGGATAGCTGGCGACGGCAACCGAGCCGTCGAAAATCTTGCCGGCTTCTTCGCCGCGTGGGATACGGGTAAGCACCGGACCGAAGAAGGCAACGTCGTTGAGCTTGACCACCGGAGTGCCGACGTCGTTGCCGACCTCCTTCATGGCCTCTGCGTGGTTTTCACGCATGAGCTCATCGAACTCGGTAGTCAGGGCCTGTGCCAGGCGCTCTTCCGGCAGTCCAACCTCTGCGAGGGCTTCCTTAATCAGTTCGTCGAATGCGTGCTCCGGCTCGTCGACATGCGCGTGGCGATCGATGCGGTTTTCGTTGTGAATCTTCGTGCCCAGCGCGGTGTAGAGCTTGTCGACAGCCTCCTGACCATCCTGGGAGAACACTGCATTAAACAGGCGTGCCGGGGTCCAGTTGCACTGCATCATGAACTTGTACTCTTCCGGCAGCTCGTCGCGGCCTTCATTGAGTACCGACAGGCTCATCGGCTTCCACTCGACCTCGATGTCGCGGACCTTTTCGACTTCCTTAATCCAGCGGGATGTCACCCAGCAAAACGGGCAGGAAACGTCGAAGTAGAAAGTGACCTTGTCTCGATTGCTCATGTGAAAGTCCTCCTAAAGCATTGATTGACTTATCAACGACTATAGGGCGGAATTTTTTGGCTCGCATTCATGCATTCCGCGCATAATCGGAGTCTGACTCCAATCCGGGGTCGTGGTTACACTTGTCGCATGACTTCCACGAACCTAACCAGGACCGAAGCCGCCGACCGTGCGGCCATGCTCGAGGTGTCCCACTACGACATCTCTCTCGACCTCACTACCGCACCTGTTGGCGCGCCGCACAGCGCACCAACATTCGCTTCCAAGACCACAATTTCTCTGACGGCGAAGCGCGCTGGTTCCACCTTTATTGACCTGCGTGATGCGGTTGTTAAGAGTGTGACCATCGACGGTGTCGATGCCACGGAGGCCGCTCGTTATGCCAGCGAGACCGGTATTAACGTGGACCTGACCGAAGGCGACCACACCGTCGTTATCGACGCGGACTGCCGTTACACCAACAACGGCCAGGGCATTCACCGGTTCCAGGATCCTGCCGACGGCGAAACATACCTGTACTCGCAGTTTGAAACTGCCGATGCCAAGCGCGTGTTCGCCTGCTTTGACCAGCCGGATTTGAAGGCGACGTACTCAATCCACGTCGTGGCACCGAAGGGTTGGAAGGTTGTTTCCAACTCGGTGGCCAAGACCGGCGCCACCACCGATGTCCACGGCAATGAGGCCGATACCTTCGACTTCTCGGTGGATGTTCCGCTGTCGACGTATCTCGTCGCAGTCTGTGCGGGCCCGTGGCACGAGGTCACTGACTCGTGGACCGGCACTGTCGCACCGCACCCGGAGACCCCTGCCGAGCACCAGCCGGATGGCGAGCTGACCATTCCGCTGGGGCTCTACTGCCGCCAGTCCATCGCCGAGTACCTCGATGCCGACACCTTGTTCAAGGAAACCAAGGAAGGCTTCGACTTCTACGCCAAGCATTTCGGTGAGCCCTACCCGTTCGGTAAGTACGACCAGATCTTCTGCCCGGAGTACAACATGGGCGCGATGGAAAACGCCGGCTGTGTGACCATCCGCGACGAGTACGTCTTCCGCTCCAAGCCCACTCACTACCTCTACGAACGCCGCAACGACACCATCCTGCACGAGATGGCTCACATGTGGTTCGGTGATTTGGTCACCATGCAGTGGTGGGATGACCTCTGGCTCAATGAGTCCTTCGCCACCTGGTCGGCCGCCGCCGCTCAGGTCGAAGTTTCCGATTACAGCCACGCCTGGACCACCTTCGCCAACGTAGAGAAGGCCTGGGCCTACAAGCAGGATCAGCTACCGTCGACGCACCCGATTGCCGCCGATGCCAGCGACATTGACACCGTCGAGCAGAACTTCGACGGCATCACCTACGCCAAGGGCGCATCCACGCTCAAACAGCTGGCCGCCTACGTTGGTCAGGATGCTTTCCTCGCCGGTGCCCGCCTTCACTTTGCCCGCCACCGCTTTGGCAACGCCACCTTCGCGGACCTTTTGGAGGCGCTCTCCGAGGCCTCGGGACGCGATCTGTCCGGCTGGGCCGATCAGTGGCTGACCACCACCGGCATCACCACTTTGGCACCGGAGTTCCAGCAAGAGGACGGCAAGTACACTTCCTTCGCAGTCACGCAGGAAGGTGCCGAGCCGGGTGCTGGTGAACTCCGTGACCACCGAGTCGCCGTGGGCATCTACAACCTGCGCGGCACCGGATCGGATGCCGTACTCGAGCGCACCAAGCGCGTGGAAATCGACGTCCGTGGTGCACGCACCGAAGTCCCAGAGCTGGTCGACACACCAGTTGGCGACGTCGTGCTGGTTAACGACGACGACCTCACCTACAGCATGATTCGCCTGGACGAAGGCTCGCTTGCCACCGTCATCGACAACATCGGCGCTTTCACCGATTCGATGGCGCGCACACTGTGCTGGTCCGCCACCTGGCAGATGGTTCGCGCAGGCCAGATGCGCGCTCGCGACTTCGTCAACCTGGTGCTTCGCGGCATCCCGGGCGAGGATAAGCTCTCCGTCTTGGAGCGCGTCATCGCTCAGGCGGTCAGCGCCGTCAACGTCTACGCCGATCCTCAGTGGGCCGAGTCCACCGGCCGCGATCTGCTGGCTCAGGGTCTGTTGGACTACGCGAAGAAGGAAACCGACGCCGACCGCGCCCTGGTTTTCGTTAACGCTCTGGCTACCGTGGGCTCGTCGAATAGCGACGTCGCCGACGCACTGCGCGCCATCTACGCCGGCGACGCCGACAAGGCTGGCTTCCCCGCTGTCACTGTCGACACCGACATGCAGTGGCGCGCCTTGAAGGCTCTGGTTTCCGCTGGTCTCGAAGGCGAGGAGGCCATCGCAGAGCTTGAAAAGACCGACAATTCAGCACTCGGCGCACAGGCCGCCATCGCCTGCCGCGCCTCCGTGCCGACGCTCGCCAACAAGTCCCGCGTCTGGGCTGAGGCGACTGTCTCCGGCGACGACGCCCCATCGAACCTTGTCATTCGCCACCTGCTGGCCGGCTTCAACGCGCCGGGCTCGGGTGCAGTGCTCGCGCAGGCGCTTGACGACGACTCCCGCGCCACCATCAACGCGGAGCAGTCGGCAACCTCACTGTCGGAGCACTTCTTCGCTGTTGCCAACAGCTGGTGGAAGCAGTTCTCATCCGAGACGGCACAGACGCTGCTCGAGGGCTTCTACCCCACCTGGGAGATCAGTGATGAGGCAATTGCAGCCGCTCAACGTCTGCTCGACAGCGACGAGACTGCATCGCCGGTCAAGCGCATCATCTCTGAGCAGCAGTTCCTGGTGAAGCTCGCTCTTCGCGCCCGCGAGTTCGACGCGAAGTAACAAGTGATTTCGGCCGGCACTTTGGCCGTTATCGTTTTCGTGGCATCAAGTCGATAGACTTGGTGCCATGACAACTGCTCAGACGCTCTTTGACTCCGTCGGCGGCGAGGATGTCTTCAATCGCATCGTCCATGGTTTTTACACGCGCATGCGTTCCGATGACCTCATCGGCCCGATGTACCCCAGCGATGACTGGGAGGGCGCCGAGGATCGACTCCGCATGTTCCTCGTCCAGTACTGGGGCGGGCCGCGTTCGTACAGCGAACAGCGTGGTCATCCGCGCCTGCGCATGCGCCACATGCCGTTTTCCATCGGCGAAGCCGAACGCGACCGCTGGCTGGAGATCATGAGTGCCTCACTCGCAGACATTTCCGATGACGAGCTCCCCCGCCCCCAGCGCGAAGCCATGTGGAACCACATGGTGCAGGTTGCTGACATGCTCATCAACCGCTTCGACGCGCAGTAGGAATTAGGCCCTGCGCCGCTAGTTCAGCAGCGGCAGCACGCCAAAGGACTCGAGCGTAAAGATCGAGCCAAACCGCCCATCCAGCCGGTGCCACCGTCCCTTTGTGGACACGCGCACCGGCTCTTTTTCATCCGGTTGCTCCGGGATAAAGCCCATCGTGCACAGCGCAAACACGTCCCGCATGGTCACGTCCACCACGCTTTTCGACGTCTCCTGCGACTGCCCTTCCCCTGTATCAACAGTGGCTTCACCGGTACCGCCGCTGACAGTGAGAACCTTTTGGTCCAGCAGAGACGGTGGCATGCCCATCGGGCCGGAAGATTCGACGGCGACCGCGCGCCCCTGCTTCTCGAGAGTCCGGAAGGCAGTGGCTGGAACATAGTCGACAACCTGCCATCCTTCCGGCACTGGCAGGAATCCCGGCCAGGAGGACGCCGACTGCGCATGCACGCGGTATGGCATCGCGGTGAGCGAAGCTTCTTTCTCCTCTCCGTCCTCAGCAGTTTTTGCCTGCGCAAAGGCACGCACTGCGATGTCTTTAATCTCCGCGGCGGTGACGATGATGTCGTCGGGAAGCGCGTGCAGCGCAATCGTGCGCATGGCGAGCGGGCCGATTGGGGTCTTCACCCATACCTGCGACATTGCGGGCGCAGCGTTAGGCGCGGACGAGGAACTGATACCAGCGGCGGCGGTCTTACGTACTCGGATGCGTAGCAACGTGCTCTCGTCGAGGGCGTAGGCCTTATGGGCCAGGACGCCCAGGTTCTTCAGGGCATCGGGAGTGCCGAAGGTCAGCTCGGCAGCGGGATGAGAAGTGGTCACGGCGAATTACTTGTCCTGGTCTTCCTTGTTGTCTTCGATTGCGGGAGCTGCAAAACGCTCCAGTTCACGGCGGGCAGACGGGGAGAGCTCGACTGCCTTCGCAGTCTTGAGATCAAACATCACCATCACGGTTTCGAGCACAGCAACGATGTGATCATGCTGGTCGGAGATTGTCTGGCGAAGTGTGAAAGAGGTGCGACCGAAGTTGATGATCTCGGTCTCAACCACAACTTCCTGGGTGTCCGGCAAAATAGCGCGGACGTAGTCAATCTCCAGGCGACGCACCACTGCCGCAGGCATCCCTGCCCCGCCGCCGAGACCGCGCATCACAAAGTCCAGACGAGCCTGCTGGGCGTATTCCAGGAAAGCGGTGTTGTTGGCGTGGCCATACTGATCGAAATCAGACCAGCGGATAGCGACGTTGGTACGAAATGGTGCTGATTCAGTCATACCCAGAACTATAGGCGTTTTCTGGAGCTACGAGCCTGCGAATACGCGAAAGCCCGGGACCTGTGCACTGGTGCGAGCCAGTCCACAAGGTTCCGGACTTTGCCGTTGGCAAAAATCAGATTCGCGCGAAACAGATTATCGGGTCAGGCGACGGTGCGTGACGCGCGACGGGCGTGCAGCCTCCTCGCCGTAACGCTCAATCTTGTTCTTCTCGTAGCCCTCGAAGTTGCCCTCGAACCAGAACCACTTGCCCTCTTCGAAGTTGCCTTCCCATGCGAGGATGTGGGTACAGGTGCGGTCCAGGAACCAACGGTCGTGGGAAATGACCACGGCACAGCCCGGGAAGTTCTGCAGTGCGTTTTCCAGCGAAGACAGGGTTTCGACGTCAAGGTCGTTAGTCGGCTCATCCAGGAGGATCAGGTTACCGCCCTGCTTCAGGGTCAGCGCGAGGTTCAGACGGTTGCGCTCACCACCGGAGAGAACCTTCGACGGCTTCTGCTGGTCCGCACCCTTGAAACCGAATGCAGACAGGTACGCACGAGACGGCATCTCGTTCTGGCCGACCACGATGTAGTCGAGACCATCAGAGACAACCTCCCAGACGGTCTTTTCCGGATCGATGTTTTCACGACCCTGGTCAACGTAGCTGAGCTGAACAGTCTGACCGACCTTGACCTCACCGGAATCCGGCTGCTCCAGACCCACGATGGTCTTGAACAGGGTGGACTTACCCACACCGTTCGGGCCAATCACACCGACGATGCCGTTACGCGGCAGGGTGAACGACAGGTCCTTAATCAGGACGCGGCCATCAAAGCCCTTCTCCAGGTCCTTGACCTCAACAACCTGGTTACCCAGGCGCGGCGGGGTCGGAATCTGAATTTCTTCGAAGTCGAGCTTCTTGTACTGCTCGGCTTCCTCCACCATCTGCTCGTAGCGCTCCAGACGGGCCTTGTTCTTGGCCTGGCGAGCCTTCTGCCCCGAGCGGACCCACGCCAGCTCATCCTTCAGGCGCTTCTGCAGCTTGGCGTCCTTCTTACCTGCAACCTCAAGGCGCTCAGCCTTCTTCTCCAGGTAAGTCGAGTAATTGCCCTCGTACGGGTAGAGCTTGCCGCGGTCGACCTCACAAATCCAGCCAGCGACGTGATCCAGGAAGTAACGGTCGTGAGTCACGGCCAGGACAGCGCCCGGGTACTTAGCCAGGTGCTGCTCGAGCCACAGCACAGACTCGGCGTCCAGGTGGTTAGTCGGCTCGTCGAGAAGCAGCAGGTCCGGCTCGGAGAGCAGCAGCTTTGCCAGTGCTACACGACGACGCTCACCACCGGAGAGGTGAGTAACCGGCTCGTCCGCCGGCGGGCAGCGAAGCGCATCCATTGCCTGCTCAATCTTGGAATCCAGCTCCCAAGCATCAGCGGCGTCGAGCTCCTCCTGGAGCTTGCCCATTTCTTCCATGAGCTCGTCGGTGTAATTGGTGGCCATCTCCTCGGCGATGGCTTCAAAACGAGCCTTCTTCTCGAAGATGTCGCCGAGGCCCTCCTCGACGTTGCCGCGAACGGTCTTCTCCTCATTCAGCGGAGGCTCCTGCAGCAGGATGCCGACAGTGGCGCCCGGCTCCAGGAAAGCTTCACCGTTACTCGGCTGATCAAGGCCAGCCATAATCTTCAGAATCGACGACTTACCTGCGCCGTTCGGACCGACCACGCCGATCTTTGCGCCCGGGTAAAACGCCATGGTGACGTTGTCGAGAATAACCTTATCGCCGTGCGCCTTGCGCACGTTTTTCATCTGGTAGATGAACTCACCCATGGTGGAATTTCGTCCCCTCGTAGAAAGGAAATAAGCAATCCCTGTAGAGGTTACGCATAGGAACCAAAAGGCACAATCTACATGGGCGTACCCGCAATCCTTTCCCACCAAAATCTCTGCCAGGCTCCTAGCAAAACTAGCTGCGAGATAACGCTGCCGAATCGTATGCGATCCCTCCCCTTTCTCAGCAGCGTCACCTCACGTGCAGTAATTACCCCTCCCCTCTTTCCGCTCTTTCAGCGGCTCCCCCTCATTCCGCTCTACAACGATGTACTGGCTCCTGGGTTAGAACGGCGCACTGACTCCTGCATCAGCCATTTCTCGCTGCTCCGAACTAGCTGCACCTGTGTTCCCCGCCTCACCAGCGCCGCCCGTACTAGCAGTGAAGGTGCGCACGGCCCCGGCCTGAGACGCAACTGTCTCAGTAACCGAAGCTTCCGAATCCCCAGTCGATGACTCACCAAGACCAGTCGGCGACTCATGCGGCTTCTCAGTCATAGTCTTCACCGTTGCCAGGTGACGGCGCAGATTCGGACCTACCGCCTTAGCAATGATCTTCTGGCGCTGATGCTTCGTACCATCATCGCCCTCCCAGCGATCCGTACGAACGTGACCGTGGACAATGACGGCTTGGCCCTTCCACACCGTGTTATTCACGTTCTCGGCGAGCTTGCCCCAACATTCAACATCAAAATATGACGTCTCCGACTGCTCCCAACCATTCTCCCCCTTCCATGACTTGCTGGATGCCACAGAAAACTTGCAGACCTTTGCCCCAGAATTGGTATTTCGATTTTCCACATGATGGACCACATTGCCCACCACGGTAATAACTGCCTCAGACATCGGGCTCCTCCCCCAAAGAAAGCGTTTACCTACTGCGGCCGAATAATTCGAAGGTGTCTCATTCGTGCCGTGCCAATTACTTTTCCGGCTTCGAGAAACAAATGAAAGAGGTACATAAAAAGCCTGTGGATAAGTTTGTCGAAAAGACAACTATCCACAGGCTACGTATGAAGTTGAGGGGCGAAGTCGCGGCAATCCTCGTCGTCAAGCATGCAAAATCAGCTTAACGACGCTACCTTCCGCGCCTCTTCGAGGCATCAATCGGATTATCCATGTGCACCGGATGCTGCGCGTCAACCTCCGAGGTGTAGTAATCGCGCTCATCCTCGCCGCCAACACCGACCTGCTGGCTCATGCGAGCGAGCATTTCGTTGTAAGCGGCCAACTCCTCATCATTGTTGCGGTCCGCGACGCGGTCGTAGCGGGCTGCATCCTTTTCATCGGAACGCC
Organism: Corynebacterium sp. MSK012; assembly: GCF_030232435.1. NCBI lineage: Bacteria > Bacillati > Actinomycetota > Actinomycetes > Mycobacteriales > Corynebacteriaceae > Corynebacterium > Corynebacterium sp. MSK012. The sequence continues at coordinate 4,145 of NZ_JASPJU010000014.1, read as the reverse complement.
GCCACTGTACAAACAGCGCAACGGTGACGATGTAGAGCGGAACCTCACCGGCAGCCCACGCGACGGCACCACCAACGTTCTGATCTTCCAGGAGATTCACTGCCCAAGGGAGATCCAGGCTGGCGTAGTAGGTCTCGGCAAGCACCTGCTGCGACTGCATCAGCGAAATACCGAACCAAGCGTGGAACGGCAACGACCCCATCAGCGTGACCAGCTTGACCGACGGCTCAATCTGCTGTGGTGCAGCATCGACACCGATAATGACCCAGTAGAAGATGTAACCGGAGATCAAGAAGTGGATGTTCATGAACACGTGGCCCGCGTGCTCATCAGCCAGGAAGTCGTAAATCGGTGTCATGTAGAGCAGGTAAAAGCCCGCGACGAACTGCACCGTTGCCACAACCGGGTGCGTGAGGAAACGCGACACCGGGTTGTTGATGAAGACCACCAGCCACTCACGAATACCAGGCAGACCATCGCGGCCGGCCGGCTTCAGCGCACGCAGCGCGAGCGTAACTGGGCCGCCCAGGACCAGCATGACCGGAATGCCCATGGAGTAAAGCATGTGGGCGATCATGTGAACCGAGAACAGAGCCGGCATGTACACGCCCAGCGCGCTGCACGAAGTAAACAGCAGCGTGGCACAGCCGGCGAGCCACCACAGGGTGTTGGACAGCGGCCAGGTACCGCCGCGCTTCTTCAGCAAGTAGAGCCAGTACAAGTAAATCCACGCGGCAATGATGGCGGCAGAGCCGAAGAAGATGTCAAAGCGCCACTGCGTGAACATGGCCTCCCAACCGAATGGGATCTCCAGGTTGTAACCTAGCTTGACCTGCATCTGCGTAATCGACGGCAGGCCCTCACCGCCGGCCTGCTCAGAGAAATTCGGTGGCGGCGGAGTACGGCCCAGAGCTACGGCAACGCCGATTGTCAGCGCCATGATGATGACCTCGACAATGGCCAGACGCCAGAATGGACGATTCGACTGAGCGCGCTCAATCTCCGGAATGGTGATCTTGCGGTGCACATAGCCGCATAGGCCCAGCAAGATAGTGAGAACGGCCTTGACCAGCACCATGATGCCGTAGTTGTTGCTGACCAGGTCAGACCAGTCAATGTTGATGGCTGCGTTAATGAAGCCGGAGGCAGACATGGCGATGAAAGCCACCAACGCCACGAAAGAATAGCGCTTCACTACCTCTGGCATCCATTCACCGCGACGACGCGCGTGGCCAACCAGCGCCATCAAACCGCCGACCCAAAACACAGTGAAGGTCAAGTGCCAGATGTAGGAGTTAGTGCCGTAGTCATGGGCACCACCGGAGGCATTGTGGCTTACAACCGCCAGCGGCATCATCGACACCAAGCTGATGGCGAAGAACACCGGCTGCCAAATCCACTTACGAGTCAGCGATGAACCAAGCGCCACAATGCCCGCAAAAATAGCTACCCACAGCCACGCCAAGCCCTCCTTGGTCTGCTCCAACGACACAGCCCAGTTACTCAGCTGAATCGTCGTCGACAGCGGCTGGCCCGACACATCGGAGAGCACCAGCGGAATCTCCATCAGCGCCATGAGGCCCCAGCCGAGCATGGCCCACATACCCGTGCGGGATGCCGTGTAGCCGTCGAGGCCCAAAGTGCCGTCGGCACGCTGCTTCGTACCGAAAGCGGCGAGCATAAACGAACCGACACCGAGGCAGGCGAGCAGCTCACCGGCCGCCTTCGCGAACGGGAACCCGAAGGTGGTGATTGTGCCGGGATCGGGAATACCCAACGTGGCGCGCGAATCCATGTTGAACGCCATCGAGAGCAAACCAGCTAGAACGCCGCCGATAAGTACAAAAACAACGTACCAACCAGCAGATTTACGGACTTTCTTATCCTTGCTAACAGGCGGAGAGGTCTCGGCCTTGGTCGTGGCAGTCATAGCCCTAAGCTTAGCGACCAAAGTCCCTAGAACAGAACCGGTTGTGATTGGCTACATTAGAGACGCTACAATGCTTTTCTTAGCTAGCCTCCATAGCTCAGTGGACAGAGCAGTCGGCTTCTACCCGATTGGTCGAGGGTTCGAATCCTTCTGGGGGCGCGTTTTCTACCCCCGTCTTGAACTGGTTTTATACCAGATGCAGGCGGGTTTTTACTTCTTAGTTCTTCTTGTTATCCGCAGGATCCGGGCGCAAGTAGCGGTCAACCATGTCGACGACCTCTTCGACAGATTCCTTGTCTAGCGTCGCGTCCTTGCCATCCGGGCGCCACACCAGCACCATCGTCTGAATCAGACGGTAAATGTTGCGCGCCAGCAGATATGGATCGTGCTCGCGAATAGTGCCGTCTTCCTGCCCGTGACGGACACCGGGGAGAATGAATTTCTCCACAATTTCCAGCTGTGTATCGCTCATCTCTCCAGTGAGCGCTTCTAAGACACGGTCGGGATCTGTCTTGACCAGGCCAGGGAAAAAGTCACTTTCGATGATGCGTTGAACGACGATTCGAATACGCAGCAACATGCGAGCGCGCGAATCGCCAGGGACATAGCGGAGCCCCTCAAGCATGTGCAGGATTTCGCGGTTGGTCACTTCCCCCAGAAGCTCACCAATGTCAGCGTATCGACGATATACGGTCGGACGCGAAACTCCTGCCTTGCGAGCAATTTCTGCAATCGAAGTCCTACGCAAGCCCACAGTCATTACGCTTTCGCGCGCAGCGGCAATGATGACATCATCGACGGATGGTTTCTGTGCCGCAGTGGTGCTTTGAGCAGCGTCGCCAACACGCCTCGTCTCATCCATGTAACTATTTCTCCCGTTGGAATCCGAACTCAGAAGTAATTTTATCAGGCAAATAGGTCGATTTAGTTCATGCCCCGTTGTCCAATTCTAAGATCTTACTTTCCAGTTAATTTCGTTTCCCCCACAATTCGCTCCACAAACCACACGGCAATCCACACGCCCGACCACAGCACAATCCACATCGCTAAGCTGGGCGTAGTCAGCGTGTGCCCCACAGCCCAGTCCGGGCACAAAATAAGGCGCACTGCAGAATCATGCCGAATCTCAGCGAAAGGTGAAATCATGGCTCAGCCCGATCCCGACCTCCAGCTCTCCCCTGAGCTCGACCGCATCGTGTGGATTGACTGTGAGATGACGGGCCTCGAACCCGAGCGCCACGTCATTGTCGAAATCGCGGCTCTCGTCACCGATGCCAACCTCAACGTCCTCGGGGAAGGCGTGGACATCGTCGTGCACGCGTCCGAGACCGAATTGGCGCAGATGGATGATTTCGTCACCAAGATGCATGCGAAGTCCGGCCTGGATCAGGAAATTCGCGACAGCAAGACTAATGTCGCCGACGCCGAACAGGCTGTTTTGGACTACATCCGTCAGTGGGTTCCCGAGCCGCGCACCGCCCCACTGGCAGGCAACTCGATTGCCTCCGACCGCAAGTTCATCCACCGCTACATGCCAGAGCTCGACCAGCACCTGCACTACCGCATGATTGATGTCTCTTCCTTCAAGGAACTTGCCCGCCGCTGGTACCCCCAGGTCCTCAAGGGCGCTCCAGAAAAGGGTCTCGCTCACCGAGCTCTTGCAGATATCAAGGAGTCGATCCGCGAGCTGGACTACTACCGCCGCGCCATGCTTCTGCCCCACCCCGGCCCCGAAGGCGACGCTATTTCTGCCGCAAGCAAGGAATCGACGGAAAAGTACGGTGAGATTCGCGGCTAGCTCGCTTTACGACGACCCAAACCCCACCCTTTCCCAAATTTATCCGGGTTGACCTGCTGTTTTTGTTTCCAGCCCACTGTGGGCTACCATATAGTTCGCTGCAGAGATGAGCTGAGAATACAGCTCCTTTAATGCGGTAATGGTGACTGTAGTTCAGTTGGTAGAGCACCAGGTTGTGATCCTGGGTGTCGCGGGTTCGAGTCCCGTCAGTCACCCCAAGTAGAACCCTCGGCCAGGTTTTTCCGGGCCGAGGGTTTTTGTGTTTCCGCCTTAGCAACTGCGTTTATGGTTGGCGGCGGCGGGCCAATCCAAGTTACTGACTGCGTTTATGACAAAAATGGCCTGGTAGGGTCAGGCGGTCATTGCATCATGGATAACACCAGAGATTACCTCCCGGGGAGTTAACCCGTCGAGCAC
>NZ_JASPJU010000013.1:0-74964 GCF_030232435.1 Corynebacterium sp. MSK012 | reverse complement strand
GAGCTATTCTTTGGTGATTTGTGGTGTGTGGTCTGGGGTTATGGTGGCATGCGGACACACTTTTCTTTACTTAACCCGCCAAGAGGGCGCAGGGGCGGCGGCAGGAGGGCAGCGACTAGCCGCCGAAAATTGCCAGCGCGTCGGCAGCGAACGCTTCAATGATTGCGGAGTTGTCAACATCTCCCGCGCGGTTGATGTAGGCGGCCTCCGTAGTCGAGGCGGAGGCATGGCCCAGTTGCAAGGTGGCCAGCGCCGCGTTGCCCGTTGCAGCCATGGCGGTCGCTACCGTGTGACGGAGGTCGTGATAGGAAATCACCGCAGGCAGCAGCTCCCGGTCGGCCTGCGCCACATCGTCGCCGGCGAGGTGCGGCAAGCCTGCCCATGTTAGAGCCCGGCCAGAGTTTTGCCAGGGTGGGGGTATGTGCCGGATGGGTCGTCACGCATAGGCAGTACCCGCGTCGTCGGTGCCCCTGTCGTGCGTTGGCCGTGGAACAAGCTCGTAGGCTTATCGGCCAAGCGCTCGGCAATCCTTGAGTCTATTGGCCCGAGAAGCTGGTCTGGCAAAAACATGTAGGTGTGTGACGATCAGCTATAACTTTCCTCCTTGTAAGCAGGAAACCCGCTCGCCTCTCATGACAGCAATGTACTTGGATAACCACATCGCTACTTGACCGTAGATTGATGTAGCGATACGATTTGAACATGTTCAGTGAACAAGTTCAATCAAGTCGTGCTACTCAAAAGGAGGCGACGCGCAATAAAGTCTTGGATACCGCCTATGCCCTTTTTGTGTCAGTCGGGTACGCGGATACAAATGTGCGTGCCATCGCGCAGAAAGCTAACGTCAGCGTTGGAACCGTTATGAACGTCGGGAGCAAGCAGTCGCTGTTGATTCAGACCATCGGACATCGAATCACCGTCATGCACGATGAGCTCCGTGGGCAATCAGACAACCTTCTCGACGTTCTCGCTCCTTTCCTGAAAATGTTTACTGGGCAGGAAGAATTATCGAAAGCGTATGGCGCTGCCCTAATCACACAGGGAGACAACGGAGAGATTCTCAACGAGCTTCGAACTCTCTTGGTAGATGAAATCGTGTTGCGCCTAGGCAATATGCTCCCTAAAGATGACGCTAAAGAGTTCGCGACAATCCTTTACAACATTTATCTTGGGTTGCTTCTTGGCTGGGCTGCCGGTGCATACGACACCGACGAACTATCCATTCACGCGAACAGTTCCATCTCCCGTCTTAAAATCGCGTACGGAGTAAAATAATGATTCTCGAATCTTCGCCTGCTTGGCCCTCCATCATTCTTGCAGCCATTTTGTTCGGAGACGCGGTACTCTCGCTCAAACCCGTAGCATTCATCGAGGCCTGCCTCAGAGGAGTACGACTTCCTACAGAGTGGTGGTGGGCTCTTATCGTTATCAAGTGCCTAGCAGCAAGTGGACTCATTATTGGGCTCTGGATACCAGGCATTGGAATAGCGACGATGGTTGGAGTCATTGCCTACTTCTGCACCGCAGCAATCGCACATATCCGAGCCAAGTTTCTAGGTAGCGAGTTTTGGGTCAATTGCTTAGGGATGCTCGCTATTTCACTAGGCGCTCTCATTGCGACACTATTGATAGCCTGAAACGACCAATTTACCAATTGTGTTCGCCCATTGAGGGGCGCCGTTGCCCGCGCCGGGCGGCTTGCCGCGGGTGCCTGGGACCCGCTAGCCGCCTACCGCCTCGCCGGCCTGTCGAAGGGTATGAGCGTCTGCCTCGGTGCAGAAGGCATGACAAAGCCCTAGCTGATGGGTCGGGGTTGTGGGATTTGCAGAGTGGCGGGCTGCTGCGGGACTGGTAGATAGGCGTCCAGCTCTTCGACGGGTATCTGCGGTACTGCATCCGAGATACCAGTGGCGAGCGCTGCGCGACTGGGCCCGCGCCGGGATGTCACACCCGACGACGTGGGGTGGCAGGAGCAGTAACCGGAATTGAGGGGTTGGGGGCAATCCCAGTCCATTTTTATGCGTGGGGGGTAGGGGTGCGACGGGCAGGGGTTGCTGGGGCAAGGGGTGTGTGGCCCCTAGTCGACACCGTGTAGCCACCGCCGGTTAAGTCTTGTACTCAGGCTGTGGCGTATGTCCAGCTGCGGGTCTACTTCGGAAAACTCCGCACTTCCCCAAAGACTTTCCTCAAAAACTAGTAGGGGAGGTGTCCCTGTGTGGCGCGAGAAACGGCTTTGACAGGCATAAATGGCATTATAGGTCAAACCTTTACAGGGTACCCTAACGGTAGGTTACGGGTTCGAGTCCCGTTTCCGGCTCCAAAACTCCAGGTCAGGAAGTTTTCCGGCCTGGGGTTCTTTGGTTTAAAGGGGAAAATGTAGGGGTTAAGTAGCGTGAGGGGTGAAATCGTCTAACAGAACGTCCGCATCCCCTCTGTCCCGTAAGTCGGCTTAGAAGCTGGAAGAACCGCCTGAACCGGAAAACCCTGAGCTAAACCCGCTGTTGACGCCACCGCTACTGGAAGAGCTGTCGCGGGCAGTGGTGGCATCGCTATCCCAGGTGCTCACGACATAGAAGGGCACGTAGCCGTGGTAGCCAGAGCCAGCGAAGAAATCAGAGTCGTAGATGCGCGTGCGCTCGGGGCGCTCGTCGGCCTCATTGCGCTTCTGCAGCTGGGACTGCACGTGCTCCGACAAGAGCGCGGAGCGATCCAAGAGTTCTAGGTAGCGCTCCATGAACTGCGGATGGTGTGGTTCCTTGGATAATTCAGTGGCGGCATCTTCCAACTCCTTCGCGTGGCGCTCAAGCGCCGAGTCGATGCTTGCGGCCAAGTAGCCTGCCTGTGCCAGATCCTTCTCCAGCTCGTAGAGTTCATAGCGGCGAGCATCCGCATCAGCGTTCTCAATGCGGTGCAGCTTTTCAATATTGGCCTCAGCGGTTTCCACGCGCTCGCACAGTTGGCGCGCGTTGGCGATGAGCTCGGAGTGTGAGCGGAATTGCTCATCTGGCGCATCCGCCGGAATCGACATGAGGAAACCAACCTGGCTATCGATTGCTAGGAAGTCATCGCGCAAACCCTCCCAGTCCTGGCGCAGGCGCTCATCCACCAGCCCTGATTGGAGCGAGTGCGCTCGAATATCAATCTCCCTTAGCCGTTGCGCCACATCGGTGTAGGTCTGCGACACGTAGTCCCAGTCCTCGCGTGCCTGCTGTGTCTTCTTCTGCCGGCTGCGGCGTACACCGCCGGCGAGGCCGACACCAGCGCCGCCAACGCTCAGGCCCGCCACCCCGAGGCCAACGGCCGCCGCCATCCGGTCCTCTTTTGCGCCCTCGTACTGAGTATCCGCAGCACGGTCTACGTCGATTGCAGCCGCTGCGCCAGCAAAGAGGCCAGCAGGAATGTTGTCATCCCGCACGCCCGGCTTAATTGCTTCGATGGACTGTTTCAGATGGCTGTCATTCTTGCGTAGCTTCATTTGAGCAGCCACGTCCTCACCCGCGAAGACGAAGGCTTGGCGCGGATCAAGGCCCACGCCGACGAAGACCTGGCCATCAGCAAACTTATCCTTGCCGATGAGCTCCTGGTGGTTATCGCGCAGGTACTCCTCTACGGAGTCATTAACGTTTTCCTTGTTCTCGGCAAAGACCATGTAGTGCAGCCCTTGGACCACGTCAGGGGCGGCGATCCGGGAGACATCGCGAAGCATGCGCTGTTCTTCCTCCGGGGTGAGCACATCGTCTGAGTCCATGATGTCAGCCTGCACCTCACGCTGCGCGGGCTGCATGACGTAGTCAGAGCGCTCGGGCGAATCAAAGACCGCCAAGCAGGTGCCCGCACCGACACCTCCGAGAAGCAGGCCGCCCACTGCTGCTGCGCCGATGATGGCACCGATGGAGGTCACTTTGGGGCCGCGGTTGGATGCAAAAGGTTTAATATCGCGAGAGTCGGTCACGGTGATTCTCCTATTCGCGAGCGATCGGCCCCGCCAATTTTATCCGGTTTAAGGAGGTCGGGCGGGGAACAAAGGGTGCGTTTGAAGACTGATTAAAGGGCAAATGCCTGTCGGGGGCTGGGGCGGGGGAATTTTCTTTCACTTATGCGCACGTTGTCGGAAGTCCCGGTCAACATATGGATGAGCTATTCACTTATGGCCACGCTGCTGCGTATCGATAGGTGAATATTGCATCGATAGGACAGCGCAACGCCGCCAGCAGGACAGCGCAACACCGACAGCAGGACAGCGCAACGCCGACAGCCGGAAAATCACAGGCCACGGAGCTTTCACATCTGCAACTCTAGCCCCACGCTTCACAGGGGTTACATGCGCATGTAAAGTGGACTTTGTTCTTAAGTCATAAGCGTCGATAGGGCTGGTCTCGGGGAAGGGCCTGCGCTATGGGCGCTTTTGGCATTTTTCTGCAAAACCTTCCAGAAAACCCCACAAGCTGGGGTGATTTCTCCGAGAAAAATATTCTACGATAGAGCCATGTCAGAGGTGCTCTTTGTCAGTAGTTCAAACATGGGACTCTCACGCGTACTAGAAGGGCTGCTGCGGCAAGCTGCCCCAGGCCTGACAGTGTTGTCAGCAGGTATCAGCATCGATGATGATGACCGCGGTCTGGATGAAGACGCGCGGCGTGCGCTCTGTGAGGTGGGGGCACGGTGCGATGGCGATCCTCATCAACTCACGCCGTCTCTCGCAGACAGTGCGGATGTGGTCATTGTTGTGGGGAAAATCGACGTTTCGGACTACATCGCGCCAGATGTAGAGACTGAGCGCTGGGAATATGATGACCCAGCTGACCGCGGGATTTATGGTTATTCCCGCTACGCGGAATTGCGGGATTTCTTCACTCTGCGCGTCAATACGCTGGCGGAACGGTTTGCTGCCTAAATAGTCGCTGAAATAGTCGCTGTCTTAATAAAAGGTGGGGCGCGGGAACCGTCGTAAAGCATGTGCTGAAGCTGACACACTTTTGTTTTCTGACAATAATGCCCGCGTTCGCCCGGTCAACACCTAATGTAAGTAGTTATGTCTATTGGTCCATCGCTGCGACGCACCCTGTACAAACTTGCTGAGAAAGAGATGTCCCCGGCTAAGGCAAAGTTCTTGCTGAACATTTGGCCGCCGCTGTTTGGCACCGGCATCCGTATCACTGAGATTGCGGATGACTGGTCTGAGGGGCGATTGGAGCTGCGCCTAAACGCTCTGACTGCGAATATGCATGGCGCGGCATTTGGCGGTGCACTGTTTTCGATGACGGATGTGCTGTTTGGCACGCTGGTTATGCAGCGTCTGGATGTCAAGAAGTACGAGGCGTGGACGCGAACTGGGTCGTTTGAATTTATCCGGCCGGGTAAGAATGGTGCGTACCTTGAGGTAGAGGTGCCGGATGAGATGGTCGAAAAGCTTAAGGCCGAAACTGAAGGTGGCTATTCGACGGTCGTTCCATACACCTCTGTAATCCGAAACCGCGATGGCTCCCTGGTCGGTATTGGTCAGCAGGAGCTCTACGTGCGCCGTCGTGGTCGTAAGAAGCCGCCGGCCAATCCGAACCAGCAGGATTGTGTTGCCGGTGAGAACCTCATCTCTGCTGCTCGCACTCTTGCACGGCTGGGGATGCGCGGGGTGGAAAACCGTGATGTGCTCGTCCAGCAGGAACGCACCGCACGACGCTGCATTTCACCAGAGTCGCGTGCAGTCGCATGGCTCCACGGGGTCCTCGAGTACGGCGATGTCACTGTCGACGACTACCGCGCCGCAGGGCTTCCCGACGTCGTCATCGAGGCCCTCACCTCCGATAACCCCTCGCCAGCCGCGCAGCAGCTGCTTGCGGATGTCGTCACCGCGCGCGAGTCGCTGACCAAGTTCTAGGTCGAAGCTCTACGCCAATAGCCGAGTGATCAGTTCGATCACTTCGGGGTCTGTTTGCTGCTTCCAATGCGCAACAGACCTGCCCTCCAGCTCGGTTTCGAGCAAAACAGCTCGACTGTCCGGCAGGAAGCTCTGCGCGGTATCGGACCACGGAATGACCAGGTTGTCATGGTGGCTGATGACATTAATCCAGTCAGGTGTGGCTGCCTTGCGCCTTCGGAGGTGTGGGGCAGTGTTGGCTGCAGGAAGTTCATATTGTCCTGCCGCTACCGCAATTTGATCGGCTAAAGCCTGTCCCATTAGCCAGCGGGCAGGAGCCCCATTCCACCAGCCCAAAATGCGGGAGATCTCAGTCAGATTTACACCGCCGACAGAGCCCGACACACTGATGACACGTCGAAACGAAAAACGCTCGCATTCATGGTTTGCAAGACGCGTAAACAGCAGGAAAGCCAGTAGCCCACCCTGCGAGTGAGCCACAATATCGACCGTGTCCGAGTTCGTTTCAGTGCAGACTCCGTTGATATAGGCCTCGACTTCGGCGACAGAATCTACGAGGGCAGCAGTGCCACGGTCTCCGTAGGCCGGTACATAGACTCGGCGGCCGCGGGCACGGAGTCCGTCGGCAAGCGGTGCCCACGCGCCGGGACTATCGAGCGTGCCATGAAGTGCGATAACCGGAACGGGGTCTCTGAGGTCCCCCGACGCTGGACTTGGATTTGGCAGGGACGGATGTGCGGCTGTCGGTGGGAAAATCCGCGTTAGGAGCGGTCTATTCCGCATGCTCGATTGGGTCAAAATCCTCGCCTACCAGCTTGAATAGTGCCTCGCGAGTAAGCGCGCGGGGGCGCCAATCGTGCGCCATCTGCTCATGCAAAACGATGGCTTGAGGGAACGTGTCCTGCACATAGAGATTGGTGACCATGCCTGTGTCACCATCATCCAAGAAACAGGACTGTGGAGGGGAAATGAGCTGGTCATACTTGGTGGCAATGCAGGTGTAAGTAACACCGGGACCGAGGATATCGTGGGAATTGGAGTTCAAAACCATCTTTGAACCCGTGAGCTGTTCCAAACCGGAAACGCCCCAATAGCTCTGCACAAAGTTGCTCATCAGCGACTTTGTGCCGGGGATCTTAGTGATACTGGAAGCGATGCCGCCCAGATTGGTGCCGTGATTGGGCGCGGCAAGGCAGACAACATGCTTGATGTACTTGGAAATGCGCAGAGAAAGCAGGGTGGCAATTAAGCCGCCTTGCGAGTGCCCCACGATAACGGCGTGCTTTGCGTCAGTGGCGTGCAGGACAGCCTTGATGTAAGGCACGAGCATGTCGATGGACTGATTGATGGGGTCTGTTGCACGGTGCCCAAAATCTGGCGCGAAGACAGCCCAGCCATCCTCCCGTAACTGACCGCCGAGGGTCTCCCAAATGCCCTTGACCTGGCCTGTTCCATGCAGGAGGATGACCGGCCACGGCCGGGATTTGGACACTTTGGCTCCCCAGTTATCTTCGAAAACACCGCGCAGCGGACGGAAGATGGCATAGGGGAGCGATGCTGATCCTTCAGCTGCAGCCGGTTGTTGCGCCTCCGGTTCCTGCGCTTCAGGGGCAGGGACTACCGGAAGTTGTTCTTCCCGAAAATCCTCGTTTGAAGCGGCGATTAGCGCACCAACTTTCCGTCTTCGTCAGTCCCGAGGGCCTTCCGTAGCTTGGCGGCGGCCTCATCCATGGACTCTGCGGAAGGATTGCGATCTACCGACTGTAGGTTGTACCCGGACATATCGTGGGCAGGGAAGATATGAATGTGCGTGTGCGGAACCTCGAAGCCGGCGATGAGGTAGCCAGCACGCGGAGCGTCAAAAGCGGAGACAACAGCCTGACCAACCTTCTGGGCAACCTCATTGAGGTGGGCCCATAGCTCAGGCGAGGCGTCCGTCCACTTGTCCACCTCTTCAACAGGGACGACCAGCGTATGACCAGGCGCAATTGGCTCGATGGTCAAAAATGCGACGACCTTGTCATCGCGGTAGACAAAACGACCGGGGAGTTCACCGTTGATGATTTTGGTAAATACTGTGCTCATGTGCCAAGGGTAACCCGAATAGCGGATTGAGGGGTTGGGTGCGATGAGAGTTATCCGGGCTGATTAGTAAGATGATTGCTATGCGCATCCTCGTAATTGGCTCCGGTGCCCGTGAGCACGCCCTGTTGTACGCAATGAGTAAGGACCCGCAGGCTACTGATCTTCACGTAGCCCCTGGTAATGCGGGTATGAGTGAAATTGCAACCATGCATCCACTGGTCGTGGATGACCCCGCTGGCGCTGTTGCGCTGGCCAAGGAAATTGGGGCCGATTTGGTTGTTATTGGCCCTGAGGTTCCGCTGGTCGCGGGTGTGGCAGACGCGCTGCGCGACGCTGGTTTCGCAGTCTTCGGACCGAACGCTGACGCAGCTCGGATTGAGGGGTCCAAGGCTTTCGCTAAGGACGTCATGAAGGCAGCTGGGGTAAAGACCGCCTCGGCAGAGGCCATCCAGCCGGAGGCCTCCGACGAAGACATCGAGGCCGCCATTGACCGCTTTGGCCCGAACTGGGTCGTGAAGGATGACGGTCTGGCTGCTGGCAAGGGAGTCGTGGTCACTAAGGACCGCGCTGAAGCTCTCGAACACGCAAAGGCTGTTCTGGCCGCCGGTAACCCGGTGCTGCTGGAGTCCTTCCTGGACGGCCCGGAAGTTTCCCTGTTCTGCCTGGTCGACGGCGAAATCGTCGTCCCGCTGTTGCCGGCTCAGGACCACAAGCGCGTCGGTAATAACGACGAGGGGCCGAACACCGGTGGCATGGGTGCTTACAGCCCGCTGTCCTGGCTGCCGGAAGGCGCAACTGAGCGCATTGTCACCGAGGTCTGCGAGCCGGTCGCTCGTGAGATGGCCGCTCGCGGTTGCCCGTTCCAGGGTCTGCTGTACGCAGGTCTGGCCTGGGGCGAGGACGGCCCGGCTGTCATTGAGTTCAACTGCCGTTTCGGTGACCCGGAGACCCAGGCCGTGCTGGCGCTGCTGGAGTCCCCGGTGGCGCAGCTGCTCAACGCCGCTGCTACCGGAACATTGGCGGACTTCGGTCCGCTGTCTTGGCGTGATGGTTACGCTCTGACTGTTGTGCTGGCCGCTGAAGGCTACCCGGTGTCGACGCGCACGGGTGATGTCATTGAAGGTGCAGAGCCTGGCCGTGAGGCAGATGGCATTCTCCACGCAGGTACTGCCCGCAATGCTGCGGGTGAGCTGGTCTCCGCTGGTGGCCGTGTGCTCAACGTCATCGGCGTTGGTGACACGCTGGAAGAGGCCCGCGACAAGGCGTACGAGACCATCAAGACCATTAAGCTCGAGGGCTCGCACTACCGCACCGACATTGCACTACCTGCAGTTGAGGGCCGTATTTCCATCTAAATAATGCTTGAGGTGGTCCGGCTGCACTCGGATGCCTCACTGGTGCACCCACCCGGGATGAACTGGATTTCCCGGGTGGCCTCGGCGGCTGCAAAGATGAAGGTATGCACGCCGAATCTCCGCAGTCGCCAAAGTCGTCGCAGTCACCGCAGCCGTTAAACTCCTCGCAGTCACCGCAGGCATCCCAGCCCCAGCGCGACCTAGCATCCCGCCGTTGTGAGGTCGCACCCTTCCATGTGATGGATGTTCTCGCGCTCGCACAGGAGCGTCAGCGCACTCACGGTGACGCTCTATTCCTCTGCGTGGGACAGCCCGCGACCGCGGCCCCGGCTGCCGCGATTGCCCGTGCGCGTGCTGATTTAGAAAATCAGGTTCTGGGCTACACAGCGGCCGTCGGCACGCCTGAGCTGCGTGCAACCATCGCCGCCTGGCATCGTGAAAACTACGGCACGGCCACGGAAGCCGCTGATGTTGTCATCACTACCGGTTCTTCCGGCGGTTTCGTAGCGCTCTTCCTCGCAGCCCTCGATGTTGGCGACGACATCGTGCTCGCGCGCCCGGGCTATCCCGCATACCGCAATACGCTGCAGGCGCTCGGCGCCAACATTGTCGAGATTGACTGTGGTCCTGAGACTCGTTTCCAACTCACCGCCCAACACCTGGAGGCACTTCCGCGCGTGCCCAAGGCCGTGATTGTCACCAGCCCGGACAACCCCACTGGCACCATTATCGATGCCGACGAGCTGCGTGCCATTGCGAAGTGGTGTGAGCAGCACGATTGCCTGCTCATTTCCGACGAGATTTATCACGGCATTACTTATGGCCGACAGTGTGCGTCTGCACGCGAGTTCTCCGACGCGGCGGTCGTGGTCGGCAGTGTCAGTAAGTACTTCTCGATGACCGGCTGGCGCGTTGGCTGGCTAATCGTTCCCAAGTGGCTGCGTGCGCCGCTTGATCGCCTCGAAGCCAACCTCACTGTCTGTCCACCGGCAATTTCGCAGGCAGCGGCGGTGGAAGCGTTCAGCCCCGAGTCCATTGCCGAGCTCAATTCGCACGTGACGCGTTACGCACGCAACCGCGACGTTTTGCTCGAGGGGCTGCCCCGCGTCGGTCTCGGAAATATCGCCCCACCCGACGGCGGTTTCTATATCTACGCCAATATCGCAGGGCTTTACGACGACCCGAACTCCGTCGACTCCATGACTTGGGCTCGGGAACTGTTGGCCGCAACGGGCGTGGCCGTTGCCCCTGGAATCGACTTCGACACAGAGAACGGCCATCAGTGGGTTCGCCTCTGCTTCGCCGGTGAGACGTCCGAGATGGAAGAGGCTGTTCGGCGTATTGGGGTGTTCACTGATCGTCGTTAAAACGGCTTTTAGTGGCGCTCGCGGTGTGATTTACCTCACCCTTTTAGGGGTGTTTTTCAGTCGGGCGAGATAGGGTGCTCGACGGGCGAATCGCTGCTTTAAACCCTCTACCGACGGTCGCTGGTAGAGCCGATGTTGGGGGCATTCCTGGAAGGGGCCGTTGGGGCTCTGTTTTCCTGACTGCTCGTTCGCCGTAAGGGCGGAAAAACTGCCTCAGATTGAGGGCTTCGTGGCTGCGGTCACATCCAGCGAGGCTAGGGATGAGTTGATAGAGGGGTGGGATGGCCTTCACGGTAGTATTTTCGGCGGTCGGAAGCTCTGTCGGTGGGCTATTTATGCTGGCAGGGGGTTCTTTTTCTTTAATTGCCACTGGGTTAAGCCCCTGGGAAGCTGGTGGCTATTTGTGCACGGGGTGACGATTGAGCGCGGTGTGTAACTCATGTTCAACGATGGTTGCAAGCGCTTTTAGTGGGGATAGTTTATGTCCGACCGAAAGATGCTTCCGCGCCCTGTTTTTGGTTGTGTAAAAGCGTGATTTTTGAAGCCGTTGTCGGGAGCGGTGAAGCGAGGCTTGGGGTGGCGCTGAGGGGCGCTGTTTGTGGTGCAGCGATTGAGCTAAAAAACGTCCAAAAGTTAACAAAAGGTTAACTAAAAATAAAGTTTAGTGCTTGCCAGGCCTTGTGTTGTGGTCTACGGTTGCAAGTCATAAGTTCCAATCGGTTCGATGAAACATTGTTTCAACTGCGGAATCGCAAAGAATCGATTGGAGAAGTCCAACAATAAAGATCAAAGAGATCTTAAGAGAGGTGACCTCTGATGAACGCATTCAACGAGATTATGGATACTGTGTCCCCGATTTTCCGGGACGGCAAGGAATCTAAGCAGGATGCGCTGGCATCGCTGCTTGCCGAAGCCATCGTGGAGGCGAACCCGAACCAGGGCATCGCCGCCGACGACCGCCGCGCTGCCTAACAAGAATTAGCTTTGGTCCGATTCCTGCTAGGCAGCTAGTGGGGAAACAATCCCTACTGGTTATTCCTACTGGTTCAGGAACTCCCGGACCTGCTCCATATCCTTATCACCGCGACCCGACAGGTTCACGAGCAACAGCAAAGGCTCATCGCCTTCGTGAACCGGCAGCCCGAGCTCGCTACCAGCGGCAGGGTCGGTTTCACGGAGTCGCGCAATTTTAATGGCCTGCGCCAGCGCATGCGAGGATTCCATCGCCGGAATAATGCCCTCCATGCGGCTGAGCAGCTGGAACGCTTCCAGCGCCTCCTCGTCGGTAATCCCGACATAGCTGGCGCGGCCATTCTCCTTCAGCATGCCGTGCTCCGGGCCAACAGACGGGTAATCCAAGCCCGCCGAGATGGAGTGCGATGGCAACACCTCGCCGTCGTCGGAAAGCATGACAAATGAGCGCATGCCGTGAAGGACGCCAGTCTTACCCGCGTTGATGGGCGCGCCGTGACGATCGGTGTCGAGTCCCTCACCTGCGGGCTCGACACCAATGAGGGCGACATCGGAGTCGTCGATGTAGTTAGCAAATGCGCCGATGGCGTTGGAGCCGCCACCGACGGCTGCGATCACAGCGTCGGGAAGCTTGCCGTAACGCTCGACCATCTGACCGCGTGATTCCTCCGAGATGACCTGCTGGAATTCACGCACGATAGTGGGGAATGGGTGCGGACCGGCGGCGGTGCCCAGTAGGTAGAAAGTGGAGTCGAGAGTCTTGCTCCACTCGACCAGTGCCTCGTCAATAGCATCCTTCAAACCGGCCTCGCCGGTGGTGACGGGAACGACCTTCGCGCCCATGAGCTCCATGCGCTCGACATTGGGGTGCTGGCGGGCGACATCGTGCGCGCCCATGTAAATCTCGCACTCAAGTCCCAGCAGCGCTGCGGCCATCGCGGTGGCCGTGCCGTGCTGGCCTGCACCCGTCTCAGCAATGAGGCGGGTTTTTCCCATGCGCTTTGCCAACAGTGCCTGGCCAACCACGTTGTTGCCCTTGTGCGCGCCGCCGTGGTTCAAGTCCTCGCGCTTCAGCACAATCGTCGTGTTCGGCGTGGATAGACGACGGCATTCGAACAGCGGGGTCGCGCGGCCGAGGAAATCACGACGTAGTTCTTCCAGCTCGCGCTGGAACTCCGGATTGCTCATCGCCTCGATGTAAGCCGCTTCCAGCTCATCGAGTGCTGGTAGCAGGAACTCCGGCACTTCCTGTCCGCCGAAGCGACCGAAAAATGCAGGTAAGAGGGTTTCGCGCACCTCGCCCGCGCCGTTAACGCTTGCCGACGGCACCCTAGTTGCAGTCGGTGCTGAAGCCTTGGCGATGGCATCCGCGCTGGGGTTGTAATCAGTCATTGAGGGGGCCTTTCGTTGCTGTTGTTTATTTCAGCGGGCCCTGGTTCTCTTCGTCGAGCCGACAAAAGAAAAGAGCCCGCCAGTTTTATCTTCTTGCGAGCTCGTACTTGACGGGTTTGCCGTCGACATTAATGAGATGACGTGACGTTGCTCGCGGACTTAAGCGAGCCACCACCACTGTGCGCCGCACGGCGCGGGTGTGTTCATCAGGGGTGTCATCATGAATCTGACCATAACTCAAGGTTTCCGCAGTAGCCAAAGCGGGTGGGGTGTGGGGGCGGGGATTGGGCGCGAAATGTGTACGGGATATCGCAACTGTGCCTGGGGTGTAGGGTAGTTCCCCTATTAGTCGGGTACGCGTAAGGGGCAGAATTCTCGGATCCCCTCGACACCGCTGGCCACGAGGACTAACGTTCCGATGGTGATTACGCTGTCGCGGCAGACCACTAAATCACGTCGGGGAGTTCGTCCCACGACGTTGGTGGTGTGGTGCTATGTCGCCCTCATAACCGTTGGCACGGTTTTGTTAATGCTGCCGATCTCGGCAGCCAATAGCCACCCCACGGGGCACTGTGCCCCGAGCCCTGGGAATCTGTGCCTGCCCACGGCGCTGTCTGATGCTCTGTTCACAGCCACCTCGGCAACAAGCCTGACCGGCCTGATCACCGTAGATACGGCTACCCATTGGTCAACCTTCGGCAAGGTTGTCATCATGCTGTTGATTCAGCTGGGTGGCCTTGGGTTCATGACCTTGGCTTCACTTTTTGGCCTCTTCGTTGCGGGAAGACTCGGCCTTAACCGCCGTGCCGGTGCGCGCGTTGAGGGCCGCGGTATGGACATGGGCGAGATCTCATGGGTTGTCCGTGCTGCCGTTAGCTTCACGCTGTTGGTGGAGTTTGTTGTGGCAGTGGCACTTATGCTGCGGTTCCACCTAGGTTATGGGTACGGCTGGGGGAGAGCTGCGTGGGAGGGCTTGTTCCATGCCATCTCAAGCTTCAACAATGCCGGTTTTGCTCTGTATACGGACAACGTCATTGGGTTCCACAGTGATGCCTGGATACTTTTGCCGCTGGCCTTCTCTCTTATCGTTGGTGGTCTGGGTTTTTCTGTTCTGCTCGAGGCTTGGCGGCACCTGAAAGCGTGGCTTAGTGTCTGCACGCGAGGGCAGTTACCTAAACGCTGGTCTCTGACTACTCGCTTCACTATCAAAGGCACCATCCTGCTGATTGCTTTGGGCACAATAATGGTGGCATTTGGTGAGTGGTCCAATGCCATGTCTGGTTTCACTACAGGGGAGAAGATACTCAACTCATTCTTCGCTAGTGTGAGCCCGCGTACCGCGGGGTTCAACGCGCTCGATTACGCGGACTTCCACCCATCGACACTGCTGGGCACTGACTTCCTCATGTTCATTGGCGGCGGCACCGGTGGTACTGCAGGTGGCGTGAAAATCACGACGTCGGCAGTCATTCTCGCCGCCGTTCTCGCGGAGATTCGCGGTGACACCTCCGTGTCCGTGGCTCGGCGGCGCCTCAATCCAAAGGTGCTGCGTCAGGCCCTCGTCGTTCTTGCATTCGGTATTGGCCAGGTTTTTCTGGCAGTAATCGCCGTCAGTTTCCTAGCGCCACAGTTTTCTACTGACCAAATCCTTTTTGAAGTAGTCAGTGCCTTCGCCACGGTAGGCCTTTCCACAGGTATCACCGCTGACCTGCCGGTGGCAGCACAGGCAATCTTCATCGTGCTGATGTTCGCCGGACGTGTTGGCCCAATCGCCTTGGCGACGGCCTTGGCCGCCCGCCCACGCCAGCGCATCTACGAATATCCAGAAGAAAGGCCCTTCATTGGCTAACTCGAAATTCAATCCGTTTGCTGGTTTTGCAGAGCATTTCGCCGACCAAGTCAGCTCTTCTCCTGTTGTAATCCTTGGCATGGGGCGTTTCGGACAGGCGCTCGGCGAGGAGCTGGTCGCTGGCGGTATCGAGGTTCTCTGCGTAGACCATCGCGAAAAGGTGGTTCAGGAGCTGTCCTCGACCTTCGACCACGTGGTCACCGCCGACACCACCATGCCGGAAGTACTGAAGCAGCTCGGCGTCGATGAAGCCGAACGTGTGGTCATTGCCATCGGCAGTGATATCGAGGCGTCGTTGCTGACCGCGTCCGCACTGGTGGACATGGATGTGCCGCTGATTTGGGCAAAGGCCGATAACCAGGCTCACGCCAAGATTCTGGGCCAGATCGGTGTGCACCATGTCATTCGCCCGGAGGCCGACACCGGCCGTCGTATTGCGCACCTAATCGGCGGCAAGGTCCAGGACTTCCTGGAGTTCGATCGCGACTACGCAGTCGGTAAGGTCGCCCCACCAATCCATTGCCTGGATAAGACGGTGGCGGAGATTAACCAGAGCGCACCGATTACGGTCGTCGCCGTACAAAAGCGCGGTCAGCGCTTCCGCCCCGCGCTTGCCGACGACCGCATTACCGCAGGTGACCTGTTGATTGTCTCCGGTGCCATTCGGCAGTTGGAGACGTTCGCCGGGGAGTAGGCGCTGATTGCTACTTGTCGCCGTGGCTGTCGATTCCGTCGACGCCTGTGACCGTGGTCAGCAAAAACACGGAATCTGTTAGAGCTTTCACGCCATGCTTGACGTGGGTGAGCACTTTGAGATTGCCCTCGGAAATCGTGGTTTCATCGGCACCGGTGATTTCAACTTCGCCAACAAGAACAAGCATCGAGGCTGCGGGCGGCGAGTTATGGGCGGAAAGCTCAGTTCCTTCAGTCAGTGCGATGAGAGTCTGGCGTAGCGGGCCGTCGTGGACAACAATTTCCGCAGCGCGGCCATTGCTATTCGCTTTAGCTTGAGTCAGAAGGTCGTCTTGTTGTGAATTAATATTCACAGCGTCCTAGCTCCTTGGTGAAACCACAGCGCGCAGAGCACGCGCTGCCTCTTCCGGATTTGCTGCCTCGGTTAGTGCGCGAACCACCACAATGCGCTCCGCGCCAGCGGCGATAACTTCGCCGGCGGTCTCGGCGTTGATACCGCCGATTGCCCACCATGGCTTTACCGGGTCACTTGCGCCGCGGTCGTGTGGGCGCACAATATCGGCCACGGAATCCTGGTGGGACTCCGCTGAACCCTGTGCACGCGCCCTCCGCACGAGTGCCGCAGCTTCACGGACCATCTCGACTCCGACGGGTTGACGGTCGGGCTTCGTCGGGGTGGCATACACCGGGCCGATTACCGCGTAATCGATGCCATCGTCGGCAAGCGAGGCGGCGAACATGTCCAGATTTCGGTTGGATCGGCCGATGAGAACCTCGGGGCCAACGATCTGGCGGGCCTGCTCGGTGGTGAGGTCTTCCTGACCCACATGCAGGATGTCTGCGCCGGTCAGCGCGGCAATGTCGGCGCGGTCATTGACGGCGAAGAGCTTGCCGTGTTCAGCGGCGACCTCGGCGAGGGTCTCCACAGCGGCAATCTCGTCGCGGGTGTCGACTTTCTTGTCGCGCAGCTGGATGATGTCGGTGCCGCCTTCGTAACAGGCGTGCAGGAATTCACGCAGATCACCGCGGGATGCGCGCGAGTCGGTGCAGAGGTACAGGCGGGCGTCGGCAAGCAGGGCGCGTCGTGTTGTGCGAGTGGCAGCTGATGAGGCGTTCATGTCCCCATGTTAGGCGAGGTTGAGGATGCGGTGTCGTGACGGAGAGCCCGAAGTCATATGATGGGGGGAGTACCACGTTCCGCGGGAGCCGTACTCGGTATCGATGAGATGCCGCTGGCTGAGAGGGCGAATAACGCCGACCGCTTTTACCTGATGCGGGTTATGCCGCCGGAGGGAGGAATGGCAGTGAATGCTGCCGCTATGGGTGCCGCCTCGACAAGTGAGGGCGGCACAGGGGATACGTCGTCAAGCGTTGTTATCGCAGGCGCGGGCATTATCGGCTTGGCGACGGCATGGAGACTACTCCGCCAGGGATTCGATGTGACCGTCCTCGATGCCGAGCCCGTTTCCGGCGCAACCTTCGCCGCGGCTGGCATGCTGGCGCCGGTTGCCGAAGTCGTGTGGGATCAGCCGACGCTGTATCCGCTGATGGTGGAATCGGGCAAGCTCTACCGCGACTTTGCCCTGGCTATCGCCGAGGAATCGGGCCACGATGTCGGCTACATCGAGAATTCCACGTTTGTTTGTGCGGGCGATGCTGCCGACCGGCAGACACTCAGCGAGCTCGTTGAGCTGCAGCATGACATGGGCATGGAGATCAACCGCATCACCGCCACCGAGGCGCGCCGGGCAGAACCGGCACTGGGGCCGGGCTGTGTTGGTGCGGTGGATATTCCGGGAGATCACCAGGTCAATCCGCGTCTGCTCGCAGAGGCGTTGCTGACCATTCTAGGAGACCGCGTCATCCGCACTCGCGTGGAAGAGGTTATCTACGCTTCCGATGCCGACCCCCGCCGCGCCATCGGTCTGCGCGGTGCGGACGGAAATGATTACCTCGCCGATGAGGTCGTTCTGGCCGCGGGGTTGAACACTGCCGATATCACCGGTCTGCCGGAGAATCTGAATCTGCCACTGCGCCCGGTCTATGGGGATGTGCTGCGTCTGCGTGTACCGGAGCGCCTGCAGCCGCTGGTCACCCGCACTATTCGCGGTGTGGTTCAGGGGCGTCCGGTTTATATCGTCCCGCGTGCTGACGGCACCGTCGTGCTCGGCGCTACCTCGCGTGAAGATGACCTGACCGGCGTCTCCGCCGAAGGAGTCCACCAGCTACTCCGCGACGCATACCGCCTAGTGCCCGGCATTCTCGACTGCGAAATCTACGAGATGACCGCCCGCGCCCGGCCGGGTTCCCCGGACGATGTCCCCATGATTGGCCGCGTGGCTCCAGGACTGACCGTGTCCACCGGCTACTTCCGTCACGGCATTCTGCTTACGGCCATCGGTTCCAAGCTCACGGCCGATGTCGTCGCAGGTCGAGAAAATGATAACGACCCAGCGCTTCTTTCCGCCGTCGATCCATTCCGCTTCAGCGACTAGAGGAGGCTCGCTTATGTCCACCACAACACTCAATGGCGAAGGCTACACACCGGCTGCGGGGGAGATGGTCGCAGATCTCGTCGCAAAGCACACGGGGCACGCGCTTAACGACGACGGCACCGCCGCGAACGGTACCCGCCTGGGGATTGCAGTAGCCGTGGATGGTGCGGTGATTCCGCGTGCCAAGTGGGCGACCACGCCCGTGGCAGGTGCAATCGACATCGTGACAGCAGTTCAGGGAGGCTAGAGATGACCGAGAATTCCGCACAAGCAAATATGTCCGCGCAGGAAAATGAAACCGGGACGGCGAGCGGACTTACACGCGAACCGCTGCGCATTGGCGGACTGGAGTTGAACTCCCGTCTGATTATGGGAACTGGCGGTGCGACCAGCATGGATACGCTGGAGCGCGCGCTGGTGGCTTCGGGCACTGAGCTGACTACGGTGGCGATGCGCCGCTTTACGCCCGGTACGAAGCAGAACGTTTTTGAGATTTTGCAGCGCAACAATATTGCGGCGCTGCCGAATACTGCGGGGTGCTATACCGCTCGTGACGCGGTGCTGACTGCGCAGTTGGCCCGCGAGGCGCTGGAAACCAACCTGCTGAAGCTCGAGGTCATCGCCGACGAGGACACGCTGCTGCCCGACCCGGTCGAGCTGGTCGCGGCAGCGGAGCAGTTGGTAGCTGACGACTTCGTCGTTTTCGCCTACACCAACGACGATCCGGCGCTGGCCAAGCGGCTGGAGGATCTGGGCTGTGCAGCTGTCATGCCGGCGGGCTCGCCGATTGGTACTGGCCTGGGCATTCTTAACCCACACAACATCGAGCTGATTGTGGACCGCGCGAATGTGCCCATCATCCTGGATGCGGGCATCGGTACCGCGTCTGAGGCAGCGCAGGCGATGGAGCTTGGCTGCGATGCAGTGCTGTTGGCATCCGCAGTGACCCGTGCACATGATCCGGTGGGCATGGCCACGGCGATGCGCTTCGGCGTTGAGGCAGGACTGACTGCTCGCGAGTCCGGCCGCATTCCACGGCGTCGACTGGCCCAGGCGAGCTCGTCGTTTGAGGGCATCATCACTGAGCGCGTCAGCGGCGCACGCGAGCAGGATTCTCTGTAATGGCGGAGCAGGGTGTCAATCTTTCGGACCGCGACCTGCGCCGGTACGCGCGGCACCTAACACTGCCGGGCTTTGGTGCCGAGGGGCAGCGAACTTTGCGATCCTCCCGCGTCCTCGTTATCGGAGCTGGTGGCTTGGGATCGCCTGCGCTGTTATACCTGGCCGGGGCAGGGGTCGGGCATATCACAATCATTGACGATGACGTGGTCGACGAGTCCAATCTTCAGCGCCAGGTCATTCACCGTGAGTCCGATATTGGTCGCCCGAAGGCCGAATCTGCCGCGGATGCCGTGCGGCGCCTTGACTCCGAGGCATCGGTGACCGCAATCGTCGGCAGGTTAAGCGTCGACAATGCTGAGGAGCTCTTCGCCACTCACGATGTAGTGCTCGACGGCGCGGACAACTTCGCCACGCGCTACCTGTCCTCCGATGCCGCGGAGCTGACCGGAACGCCGCTGGTCTGGGCCACGATTCTGCAGTTCGCAGGGCAACTGTCCGTCTTCTGGCCTGGCCACGGCCCCATGCTTCGCGATCTTTACCCCGACATCCCCGATCCCGGCTCCGTGCCGTCGTGCGCCGCAGGCGGTGTCCTCGGCGCAATGGTCGGACAGATCGGCTCCATGATGGTCGTCGAAGCTATCAAGGTGCTCACTGGTGTCGGCAAGGTCGCCGTCGGCAAACTCGTGCTTATCGACGCCCTGGAGGCAACCACCCGCCCACTGTCCTTTGCAGCCGACCCGGAGCGCGAACCCGTTTCCGACTTGACCGAAATTGCGCAGGTGTGCGCAGCTTCGTGGACCGAGGATGAGGAGGCCCCGGCGCAGAGCATGCGCAGCATTGGCCCCAACACGGCGCACGAGCTTCTTGCCGAGGGTGTGCCTCTCATCGATGTACGCGAGCCTGAAGAACACGCGGAGGCTGCCATTGCCGGATCTGTGCTTGTGCCACTCGGCAACATTCGCAGCCGTGGGTGGGCTGCGATTCGCGAAGCGTGGGCTGAGCGGAACCTCCAGTCGAACTACCCACGAGTTCTGATTCACTGCCACTCGGGTGCCCGCTCGCAACAGGCAATTGAGCTGTTGGCCAGCGAGATTGAGGCTGATGGCGCCATACCGGAGCTCATCAATCTGGACGGGGGCATTGTGGCCTGGCAGGCTGCGGGGCAGGAGACCGTCGTAAAGCGTGGCGGAACGCACTAATTAGTGGCTACCGCCACGCGCTGTTGAACAGTGTGCCTACGCCTGCGGCTTCAGCGTTGTCGACCACAACTCGGTGCCACGAGTGGTGAGCAGACGGACGGTCATCTCGCGTGAGTCGCCGTCGATATCGACTTCGCCGAAGTGCTGGAAATCCTGTGTGGGGTCGGCGTTGGCATTGTCTTTACCCGGTGCGTGGACGTACTCCACCTTCGGCCCGAAGGTCGAATCCATTTCGTTGGGGCCGAATGCGCCCGCGTGGAGAGGACCGGAGACGAATTCCCAGAAGGGTGCGAAGTCGGTGAACTGTGCGCGCTCTGGGCTGTAGTGGTGAGCCGCGGTGTAGTGCACATCGGCGGTGAGCCAGACGACATTTGAAACATCTTTAATGGCGCTGAGCAGGCGGGCGATTTCACGTTCACGTCCTGCAGGTGCACCGGCGGCACCATTGGATACGCTTTCTTGGTCACCATCGTCGCCGTCGGGGACGATGATTCCAAGCGGTAGGTCATTAGCAACAATCTTCCACGTCGCGCGGGAGTCCTTGAGGGAGTCGATTAACCAGTTGGTCTGCTTTTCGCCAAGGATTGGTTCTTCGGTTGTCGAGCGCGGATTATTGGAAGTGTTTTCTCCCTTGTAACTGCGCATATCCAGAATGAATATGTCTAGCAACGGGCCGTAGGAAACCTTGCGGTAGACGCGCCCATCTACAGCCATTTGTTGATCAATTGGCTGCCACTCATGGAAGGCCTGGTAGGCACGCTTGGCCAGGGTGTTGACATCGCGCTCGGTATAGCGATCATCGTCTAGGACTTCGTTGGGGTACCAGTTGTTGACTGTTTCGTGGTCATCCCACTGGACTAGCTGCGGAACCTGCGCATTGAAGGCCAAGTAGTTCTTGTCCATGAGGTTGTAGGAGTACTGGCCGCGATAATCCTCGAGGGTTTCAGCAACTTTGGATTTGGCTGTCGTGACATGGTTGCGCCACACAGTGCCGTCGGAAAGCGTGACGGATTCATCCAGCGGACCGTCGGCATAGCAGGTGTCGCCTGAGTGAATGAATAGGTCTGGATTGCGCTCCATCATGGTGGAAAAGCCGGTGTATCCACCGATTTCGTCGTTAATTCCCCAACCCTGACCTGCGACATCGCCGGACCAGTGCAGGCGGATGTTGGATGCGCGGTTTGGGGCAGTACGGAAGGTGCCGATAACGGGATCAGAGCAGATTCCAGTATCTGCCTCTTCGAGCGTGACACGATAGAAGATTTCCTGCCCCGGTTCGAGACCGACGACACGTAGACGTCCGGTGCCGTCAGTGTCTGGAGTTAACAGAGAGTTACTGCGGAATACCTTGGCATTCTGGAAGCTCTCAGTTGCAGCAGTTTCAACCACCATATGGGCGGGGCGGTCTGAGCGAGCCCAAATCAATGCGCCGTCGCCGCGGATATCGCCACTTGCAACGCCGTGGGTGAGCTGTGGCCGAGAACGCAGTAACCCTGGGGAGGCCAGTGACGGCGAACCCGGTGTAGCTGAAGCCGCAGCTCTAGAGGCATGAGCGAGCGTGACTGAAGTGGCAAGTGCGGTGGATGCGCCTAAACGTAGAGCGCTGCGACGGGAAAGCTGCATGGAGTCGAACGATAGGTTTTCCACTTTGACGTTCAGTTAAACCAGCGTGAACTCGAAGGAAAAAGTCGCAATTACAGCACAAAGGCTTAGTTATTGAGAATGACTGGGCTTCCTTTTGTAACGTAGATAACCGACTTGGGAGGAATGTGTCTTCCGAGCTGTCTTTTCTGAGACAGACAATCTAGAAGTGAAAGGCGCTGACCCCGATAATGGGATCTACACAAACGCCACAAGTAAAAACGCAAGAAAAGAAGTCGGGCGGTTTTCTTAAGAACCTGCCGACCGACCCGTTGATCTTCACGACAGCGATGGGTTTCATTGTCCTCTTTGTGGCAGTGACCATAGCGCTGGGGGATACCGCTCGGGATGCCTACTCGGCCGCTTCCGATTGGGTTACGTCTAACATGGGCTGGCTGTTCATCGGTGGTGTCTCGGCAAGCTTTATCTTCCTCATCGGCTTGTTTGTGTCCCGCTACGGACGCATCCAGCTTGGCGATGATGACGAAGAGCCCGAATACACCATCGCCGAGTGGTTCGGCATGCTCTTCGCCGGTGGTACTGGCTCCATGCTGATGTTCTGGGGCGTGGCTGAACCACTCAACCACGCTTACAACCCGCCGTTCGGTCAAGAGCCGATGAGCCGCGAAGCTCAGAACACTGCGATGGCATTTACCATCTACCACCTGGGTATTCACATGTGGGTCATCATGGCGCTGCCGGGGCTCGCGCTGGGGTACTTCATTTACAAGCGTCACCTGCCGCCGCGCGTCTCCTCCATCTTCGCGCCGCTGCTCGGTACCCGCATCTACTCATGGCCGGGCAAGCTTATCGACGCCGTCGCCATCATCGGTACCGTCGTCGGTATCGCGGTATCGGTGGGCATGGGTGCGCTGCAGATTAACTCCGGTGCTGCACGTGTAATCGGTACCCCGGAAAGCTCGATGGTGCAGCTCATTCTGATTGCCATCATTATTGTGATTGCCTCGATTTCCGTGGCCCGCGGTCTGGACAAAGGTATTAAGGTGTTGTCCAATGCGAACATTTGGGCCGCCATGGCATTGATGGTCTTCGTGCTGCTCATGGGCCCGACATTGACGCTGCTGCGCCAGACCGTCGATACGACAGGTGTCTACTTGGATGCGCTGCCTCGCATCATGTTCTGGACTGACTCCTACGACGTCAACCCGAATTGGAAACAGGGCGCCTGGACGGTCTTCTACTGGGCCTGGACAATCTGCTGGTCGCCATTTGTGGGCATGTTCGTCGCCCGTATTTCCCGCGGCCGTACAGTCCGTCAGTTCATTGCCGGTGTGATTGCACTGCCGACAATCGTGTCAATCATGTGGTTCTCTATCTTCGGCCGCGCTGGCTTCGAACTGGAAAATGAGCAGCCGGGCATTCTGACGGAACCAGTCGTCGAAGGAGGGGATCCCTCGCCGGCTCTATTTATCCTGCTGGAGCAGTACCCACTGGCAACCCTTGTCAGTGTGTTTGCGCTCTTTGTGATTATGATCTTCTTCGTCACCTCCATTGACTCCGCTTCGATGGTGATGGACATGATGTCTACCGGTGAGGAAAACAAGGCTCCGACCTTCTACCGCGTGCTGTGGGGCGTCATGATTGGTGCTGTGGCAGCTTCTCTGCTGCTGATTTCTGGTGAAACCGCACTGGAAGCGCTGCAGTCTGCCGTGATTGTTATCGGTGTACCGTTCTTCTTCCTCCACTTTGTGATGATGTACTCCTTGGTCAAAGGCATGAGTGATGACCACATGGCAGTGCGCAAGCCGGTTACCCGCCAGTGGGAGAAGACCGATACTCCAGAGAAGTTGGAGAAGCACGAAGCCGCACCCGCGCCGGGCTACGACGAAGAGGGCAATGAGCTGCCGCGCTTTGAGTACACCCACGATGAAGAGGGACGTCTGGTTATTCAGTCCGATGTGGTCGTTGAAGGTGAGTTTGAGTCTGGCGAGAAGTCGGAATCAGAGAGCCCAGAGGAATCGGAGACCAAGTCTGAGTCGTAGTAGAGCACGGTCGCAGTAGTGCCCGGCACTTGTGGCCACGCTATTCACCTATCGTTGCGCTGTAGCGTGGCCATCAGTGAGTAGTGCATCGATAAGAGCGAAGGCAGAGGCCGTAGCCAAACAAAAACGCCGCCCAGCGGAAACCAAAAGTAGTTTCCATGGGCGGCGTCGCTGTGTTCGTCGTAAAGCGAGTGCGGCAGTAAGCCGTGATTAGCTTTACTCGTAGGTGCCTCGGAGGTCCTTGTAGTCCTCATCGTGCCAGTCCACGTTGGCCTGGTCCTTGGTGGTGACACCGACATCAGGCTGCTGCGGAACCTTCGCAATGATGTTGCGGCGGGCGCGGCCGGCGCGGAGCTGGCTTTCGATACGCTCGGCAAGGTTGGCAAGACCGAAGTTGATGGCAATGAGAATGATCGCCACGACGACCAGCGATGGAATCATGGCGCCGTAGTACTCGCCAAGCTGGCGGCCGGAGCGGACAACCTCGACGTAGCCAATCATGTAACCCAGCGCGGAGTCCTTCAGCGCAATAACCATCTGCGAGATAATCGCCGGCAACATGGCGGCGACTGCCTGCGGCAGCAAAATAGTGACCATCGTCTGGCGGTGGGAGAGACCCAGCGCAATCGCGGCCTCACGCTGGCCCTTCGGCAGCGACTCGATGCCGGAACGCAGCGTCTCGCCAATGACGGAGCCGTTGTACATGGTCAGGCCAAACACAACGGCGGCAAAGCCGAGGTAGTTCGACGGAAACAGCTGCCAAAGCGCGAACACCGAGTAGGCGAACAGCATGAGCACCAGCACCGGAATGGCGCGGAAGAACTCGACAATCACCGAGCACAGCCAGCGCACCGGTGCGACCGGGCTCAGCCTGCCGACGCCCAGGAGAGCACCAATCACCAGTGCCAACACAATAGAGACGACAGCCGCGACAATGGTGCTGACCAGACCGGGCAGAATGTACGTGGTCCAAGTGGTGGATTCGAGGAAGAACGACCACTTATTCGCCTCGAACTGGCCCTTGTCGGCCAGTTTCATTCCGACCCCGGCGAGGATCGCAACGGTGATTGCAGCCACGATCCAGGTGAGGGTTCGGTTGAAGCGCTGAGCCTTGGGGCCCGGCGCGTCGTAAAGAACTGTTGCGCGAGTAGCCATTAGCGCTTCACCGCCCATCGCTTGCCAGCCCAGCCGAAGAACAGGCCGGTCGGCAGAGTCAGAATAATAAAGCCGACAGCGATGATGCCGAAGATAATCAGGATATCGCTGGCGTAGTTTTCGGTCATGGTCTTCATCAGCAGCGACGCTTCAGCCACACCGATTACCGAGGCAATCGTGGTGTTCTTGGTCAGCGCGATCAGGGTGTTGCCGAGCGGCACGATAGCGCCACGGAACGCCTGCGGGAAGATGATGTAGCGGAAGCTCTGGCCGAAGCTAAGCCCCAGGGAGCGGGCGGCTTCGGCCTGCCCGAACGGCACAGTATTAATACCGGCGCGCAGGGACTCCGCAACGAAGCACGAGGTGTAGGCAACAAACGCCAACACCGCGAGACGGAAGTTCTGCTTGACAATGAAGGAGTCATTCTCCGCAGCCAGCAGCAGCCCCAAGTTGTAGTAGAGACCCATCGAGGCCAGCAGCACAATCAACGTCAGCGGGGTATTGCGGACAATGTTGATGTACCAGGTCGACAGGGTACGCAGGATTCCCACGGGGCTCACGCGCATAGCGGTGAGAAGCGTGCCAAAAATCAGGGAACCAATTGCCGAAGCAATCGTCAGTTTGATGGTTACCCAGAAAGCCGGAAGCAGTTCCGGCCCCATTTCACTCCATAGTTCTGGATTCATTGTTTGCTCGCACCCCTTCCTACTTCTTCTCTACGAACGACAGATCGCCGATTGCCGGCTTGTCGTCGAGCTCGAACTTGTCGCCCAAATGCTTCTTCAGGATCTTCTGAAGCTCACCGGTGTCGTACAGCGACTCCAGCGCCTCATTGATGGCCTCACGGCTGGCATCATCACCCTTGGGCAGGCCGATGCCGTAGTACTCATTGGTCCAGTAGGAACCATCGGGGTTGCGCAGCTCGACCACGCGGAAGTCGTCGCCGAAGCGTTCCTTGTAGCGCTGGGCGAAGCCCGCGAGAATAGTCGCATCTGTGGTCAGGGCATCGACGACACCCTGCTTCACACCCTCCGCGCATGCGGCGTAGGTATCGAACTCCTGCAGCTGCACCTCCGGTAGAGCGTCCTTGACTTTCTGCGCTGGGGTGGAGCCGGATACAGAACACAGGCGAGTGCCCGGGGCGACGTCGTCAAGCCCCTGAATGCCCTCGGAACCGCGCACCAACAGTGCCTGGTGCGTGACCAGGTACGGGCCGGCGAAGTCGACCGCAGCCAGGCGGCCAGCGTTGATGGAGTAGGTGGCGGCGATCATGTTGACCTCGCCGTTGTTAATCAGCGTCTCGCGCTGAGCGGACGGGGTCTCGCGCCACTCCATCTCGGGCACATCCCAACCGTTCTTGTTGGCGATGTACTCAATGACGTAGCGGGAAACATCGTTGTCGACGCCCGCGAACTCACGGTCCGGGGTGCGCTCGCCGAGACCCGGCTGGTCAAACTTCGTACCCAGCGTCACGTGCCCGGCTTCGATATCGGCCAGCAGGTTTCGGGGTCCGCCGCTACCGCAGGCCGCGAGGCTCATTGTCGTGGCAACTGCTACGACAGCCGCCGCAACTCGCTTGCCGACGACACCTCGGCGGCCCTGGTTGCGACTGCGACCATGGCCTCCTCGTAATAGTGAAAGCTTCATGGTGACCAGCCCCGCCTAGTGTCCGACGATTTTGGCCAAGAAGTCCTTGGCACGATCGCTCTGCGGGTTGGTGAAGAAGGTCTCCGGGTCGGTGTCTTCGACAATCGCACCGTCGGCCATGAACAGGATGCGGTCGGCCACGCGGCGGGCGAAGCTCATCTCGTGGGTGACACAGACCATGGTCATGCCGCCCTTGGCCAGGTCGGTCATGACATCGAGGACCTCGTTGATCATTTCCGGGTCGAGCGCGGAGGTGGGCTCGTCGAAAAGCATGACCTTCGGGTCCATGGCCAGGGCGCGTGCGATGGCGACGCGCTGCTGCTGACCGCCGGAGAGCTGCGCCGGGTACTTGTCAGCCTGTTCCGCAATGCCGACACGGGCGAGCAGCTTGTCCGCACGCTCGCGGGCCTCGGCTTTGGAGATCTTGCGGACCTTCAGTGGGGCCAACGTGACATTGTCGCGAATGGTCATGTGGCTGAAGAGGTTGAACTGCTGGAAGACCATGCCGACCTCAGCGCGCAGGCGGGTGAGTTCCTTACCTTCTTCGGGAAGGAGCTTGCCGTTGATGCGAATTTCGCCGCTGTCGATGGTTTCCAGGCGGTTGATGGTTCGGCACAGTGTGGATTTACCAGAGCCGGAGGGGCCGAGGATAACTACGACCTGGCCAGCTGGGATTTCCAGGTTGATGTCGCGCAAAGCGTGGTAATCGCCGTAGTGCTTGTTCACCTCGGCAATCGAAATCATGCTCTGTGGTGTGGATGATTCAGTCATGGGGGAAAGTATAGGTGACTCACGACACATAACTGCTATCGGTGTTCCTTGTCCGATATTCACCTGTAAAAAGTGACTGCACACCAATTAGTTCTAAAGATCCACGCGATGGCGCCTCGCAACAGGCTTGCGGCCATGCACGAACCAGTAGAAGACGGCCGCGAGAACCACCACAACCGCCAGGCCTGCGTACATCTTGTCGAAGCCCATAGTGGCGGCTACCGAACCAAGCACGATTGGGCCGAGGCCGATGCCCGCGTCGACAAGCAAGAGCAGCGTCGAGATGCCCGTGCCCAACTTGTGTGCCGGGGCCAGGTGCACAGAGATGGTCTGGCAGGCCGGCATCAGCGTGCCGTAGCCCAGGCCGCAGAGCGCACCGGCGGCGATAACGTGCCAGTCAGCGCTAGCGAAAGCCAGAACAAGCAGTGAGATGGTGAAGCACACCAGGCCGATGGCGATGACGGGGTTGTCGCCGCGGCGATCTTGTAGGCGTCCCAGTGAGAAACGCGCCGCCATCATCGCCACCGCATAGGCGATGAAGAAGAAGCTGGCGCCCCTAGTCAGGCCGCTCAGCTGCGAGTATCGGTTCAGGAATGTAATCACGCCCGCATACGCCAGGCCGACGAGCAGCATGAACAGGCCGATTGGCACCACTCTCGGCGTCATGATGTCATCGAAGGAAAACGTGCGCTTCGTCTCGCTTGCCGACGAGTCTTCGGTGGCCTCGTCCTTGGTTGCCACAGTGGCAGGCTCGTTGGGTTGTGGCAGAACGAGCGCCAGCACCAGTCCGACAATGGACAGGCCGAGGGCTGTGGCAAAGAGGACGCCGTAGCCGACCGAACCAATAAGGGCAAGGCCGAGAGCTGGGCCAATCGCTGTGGCCAGGGTGGTGCCGAGCGAAATGTAGCCAGTTCCCTCTGCGCGCCGCGAAGCCGGAATAGCGGTTTGGGCGGCGGCCATCACGGCGGTGGAAGCGAATGCGTAGGTCAGGCCGTGGATGATGCGGATTGCAATCAAGACCGGCAGGGATGCGGCCCACAGGTAGGCGGCACAGGCCGCCACGATGACAGCGAGCGAGCCAAGCATGATTCTGCGACCACCGAAGGTGTCCACCAAGTAGCCGGAAAAGAGACGAGCGATGGTGGCGCCGACCACGAAAGAACTGGCGGCGAAGCCACCGGCGGCATCGGAGGCGGAGAAGCGCTGGACGGCGTAGAGCGCCATGACCGTGATTGAAAGGTAGAACACCAGGTACATGCTGAAGTTAATCAGCCAGCTGATGATGAACGCGGGGGAGAAGAGCTTGTCCTGCCCGTGCTGCTCGTCCTGCTCGTTCTGTTTGTGCCTGTTCTGTGTGGTCGTATGCGTTGTCATGCTGAAGATACGGTCTCTTTTCTCGTTTGAAAACGATCGTGGAATTAGTGCTTTGGCGAAACTGCTTTCCGGCATTTGTATCATGCAAAAATGCAGTTAGGGCTCGAATTATAACAATTGGTTTGTATGATGCAAATGTGCTTTTTCGGCCTTAACCGCATCCGTGGCGCGCTAGAATAGGGGCTGTTCAGCAAACAGATACATCCCGCAGGCCCATTAAAGGGCCGACAAATAGGCGACAAGAGGATTGACTGCCATCGTGCGAAACGACGACCTAGCCGCGCTCGTTTACGAGAACATGCTGCTATCCCGGGTGAGCTCCAGCGGCTACCGACCACATCGTAAGGACATCCTGTTGGATCGCTCCGCCGCAGCACTACTGGCGCGACTGGAAGCGCAGCCGGATATGACAGTCGCCGAGCTTTCCGATGCGCTGGGGCTGGACATTTCTACGGTGCACCGCCAGCTGGCCGCCGCCATGCGGCAGGGGTATATCGCGAAGAGACCCGCGCCGTCGTCAAGCGCGAAGGTGCATAGCGCGACCGACAAGGGGCTAGAGCTGCTGCACCGGGAAATCGAGGCGCGTAAGAAAACCGTCGATGACATTACGCATGGCTGGGAGGACTCGGAGCTCGCGGAGTTCGTGCGATTGATGCGCAAATTCAACGAAGGCGTGGAAGAAATGCGTGGTCATCCATGGCCTAGATAACCGCGGATGCCGGGGTCATGGAATACTTGAGGGCGTGGCTGAGAAAAAGAAGATTGCAAACGTCCTTGCTAACCGATACGCTTCTGCGACTCTGGCGGAGTTGTGGAGCCCTGAGTACAAGATCATCCTCGAGCGCAAGCTCTGGATTGCAGTTTTGAAGGCCCAGGTCGCCCGCGGAATTGAGGTTCCGGAGGGCACTATCGAGGCGTATGAGAAGGTCATCGACCAGGTTGACCTCGATTCCATTGCCGCCCGTGAGCGTATTACTCGCCACGATGTGAAGGCCCGCATTGAAGAGTTCTGTGAACTGGCTGGCACCGAGCACATTCACAAGGGAATGACCTCACGAGACCTGACTGAAAACGTCGAGCAGCTGCAGGTACTGGAGTCGTTGAAGGTTGTGCGTGACAAGGCTGTCGCTGTTGCTGCTCGCACCGCCGAGAAGGCCTCCGAGTACCAGTCGCTGGTCATGGCGGGTCGTTCCCACAACGTCGCCGCGCAGGCAACGACTCTGGGCAAGCGCTTCGCCTCCGCTGCGGACGAGATGCTGCTGGGGGTCGAGCGCGTAGAAGACCTGATCTCCCGCTACCCGCTGCGCGGCATCAAGGGCCCGATGGGCACCGCCCAGGACATGCTGGATCTGCTTGACGGTGACGAGTCCGCACTGGCCTCCCTGGAAAACGAAATCGCTGAAGGCCTCGGCTTCGACCGCGTCTTTGACTCCGTCGGTCAGGTTTACCCGCGCACCCTCGACTTCGACGCTCTGTCCGCGCTGGTCGAGCTCGGTGCAGGTCCGGCATCGCTGGCCACCACCATCCGCCTGATGGCCGGTAATGAGACCGTCACCGAGGGCTTCAAGGAAGGCCAGGTCGGCTCATCCGCCATGCCGCACAAGATGAACGCCCGCTCCTGTGAGCGCGTCCACGGTTTCCAGGTCATTCTGCGCGGCTACATGACCATGCTCTCCGAATACGCCGGTACTCAGTGGAACGAAGGCGACGTTTCCTGCTCCGTGGTTCGCCGCGTTGCACTGCCGGATGCTTTCTTCGCCATGGACGGCATGTTCGAAACCTTCCTCACCGTCCTGTCCGAGTTCGGTGCATTCCCGGCCATGATCGACCGTGAGCTGGAGCGCTACCTGCCGTTCCTGGCTTCCACCAAGATCCTCATGGCAGCCGTTCGCGCTGGTATGGGCCGCGAGGAAGCCCACGAGATCATCAAGGAGCACGCCGTCGCCACCGCACTGGATATGCGCGAAAAGGGTGCTGAGCAGAATCTCACTGAACGTCTCGCTGCAGATGAGCGTTTCCCGCTGGATGCCGCAGGGCTTGCCGACGCTCTGGCGAACCGCCATGCGTTCATCGGTGCCGCGGAATCCCAGGTTGACCGCGTAGTTGCACGTGTGCAGGCTGTCGTGGACAAGTACCCAGAGGCCGCGGCCTACAAGCCGGGCGAGATTCTGTAGCTTCGCGAGCGTCACGCGCGAAACGCGTAAACGCAAAAACGTAAAGACGTAAGGTCCCTTGAAAAACTCTGTCACGTTGGTGGCAGAGTTTTTCTTTGTTTGTTGGCGAAAGCACCAGTGAGCAGCCAAGTTCCTCGGTACGATGAGCGATAAGTATCGAAACCTCTACTCGAAAGGTGCCCGACGTGACATCGGCTGTTAGGACTTCGCTTTCTCGCCCAGGTGCCACATTGAATGTGCTGCGCTGGGTTCCAGAAAATGACAAGGGCGCGCCCATTACTCCTAAGGGAGTGGTGCAGATTGTCCACGGCATGGTCGAGTACGCCAACCGCTACGCCAAGTTCGCCGAGTACCTCGTATCCCAGGGCTATGCCGTCGTCGCGCACGACCATCGCGGCCACGGTATGACTAAGACGGATGCTGGCATCCCGGGCTACTTCGCTGACTACGGTGGCTGGAACTTGATTCTCGAAGACCTCCACGCGGTGCGCCAGTACGTTGATGTAGAATTCCCAGGTAGCAAGCACTATATTCTCGGCCACTCCATGGGGTCGCTTCTGACTCGTAACTACATCGCCAAGTACGGCGAGGGGCTCACCGGTGTCATTATCATGGGCACTGTGTCGTGGCCAGGGGCTAAGGGCGACGCGGGAATGAAGGTGGCAAACCTGCTGGCTAAGATTCGTCCTACCGCGCCGGGCAAGCTGCTCAACACTCTCACCTTTGCTGATTACAACAAGGACTTTGAGCGCCGCACTAAGTTTGATTGGCTCACCCGCGACCACAAGATTGTCGATGCTTATATTGCGGACGACAAGTGTGGTTTCGTTCCCACCAATGCCTTTTTCCGCGACCTTCTCGTCGGCACGCACTACGCGAACTCGCCTGAAGCCTATGAGAAAGCGCCTGATGAGCTGCCGCTTTTCGTGGTTTCCGGTGCCGTTGATCCGGCGGGTGGCGCTGCCTGTGTGACTGAGGTCGTGGGCAAATACCTGAACGCGGGCAAGAAGGACGTGCGCTTTAAGGTCTATCCGGATGGTCGCCATGAGATTCTCAACGAGTTGAATAAGGAAGAGGTCTACTCTGACATTGTGGCGTGGTTGGAGTCCCGCTAGGGGAGCTGGTTAATAGACAAAAAGTATGCCCGTTCGGTGGGGTCGACCGGTGGGCATCTTTTGCTACTTATCCCAATGCGAGTTACTGACTGCGTTTATGTCAGCGGCGGCGGGCCAATGCAAGTTACTGACTGCGTTTATGGCAAAAATGGCCTGAACCTACCGCCTGAAAGTGTCATAAACTCATACAGTTTCACATTTGCAGCCCGTAATCATATTTGGCACCCGTAATATTTGGGTCTGCCCAGTCATTATCTTGAGAATCAGACATACTTTTGTCATGTAACGTTCTTTTTACGCTTTCAGATTTACGCTTGAAGAAAAGGAACCGGCCACATGATCAGAAGAAGACAACTCTCGGCGGTCGTGCTCTCCATCTCCGTGTTGCTGGTGCTCGTAGGCTCTTTTGCGGGAATCACAACAGGGCGTGCACAGGCGCAAGAGGCCGCGAGTACTATCTCGCCAACCATGGTGATCCTGGATGCTTCAGGGTCAATGCTTGCCGACGACGCGGGCGGCCAGACCCGAATGGAGGCAGCGAAGACTGCCACGAGTAAGTTCGCGGGATCGGTGTCAGAGGACTCCGAAATTGGGTTCATGGTCTACGGCACGGAAGTTGGCAATTCGCCGGAGGAGCGGGAAGCTGGCTGTCAGGACATCACCACGCTGCTGCCCGTGCAGGCGGGTAACTCGGCGAAGATTCCTGCTGAAGTAGGAAAGGTCCAAGCCTCCGGCCACACCCCGATGGGGCCTGCGCTGCGTCAGGCTGCCGATGAGTTGCCGAAAGAAGGGCAACGTTCGATTGTGTTGGTCTCCGATGGTGAGGACACCTGTGCTCCGCCACCGGTGTGCGAGGTAGCCAAGGAACTCAAGCAGCAGGGCATTGACCTGGTCATCAACACAGTTGGTTTCCTTGTTGATGCAGGTGCACGTGCTGAACTGGAGTGCATTGCTGAGGCCACTGGCGGTGAGTACCTGGACGCCCAGGACTCCGATTCGCTGGCTGAGTCCATGAAGACGCTGGCGACCCGCACCGCACGCACCGCGCAGTCCAGCGCGCAAGAGATACAGGGTGGCGACGCTCCTACGAGCGCTACCCAGGTGCCTGCCGACGTGGAAACGTTCTCGACCAAGCTGCGGGAAAAGAATCCTGAGTCCGAGCGCAGCATCGGTAATCAGGAAGGCGACGGTGCTGAGTACTTCTCCGTCCCGGTTGCTGAGGGAGAGCGGCTTGCAATTAGTGCGGCTACCGTGCCGGGAGCGTCGTCAGGCGCGACGTTGATGGACCTAGATGTTCGCAACTTCGCGCTCACTATGCATTTGGATGACAGCAGTTGCTTCCTTGCCAATGATTTCGGCAATGGCATCATCGACTCCAATGGCCCCTTTTTCGCATCGATAACAACCAAGCAGTCCGGGGGCGCTGAGGGGGACTGTAAGCCGGGCAATATGGTGTTCTCCGTGGCTCGGAAAGGCGGCCCGTTTGAAGGCCAGGACATTCCTGCAGAGGTGACTATCAAGCGCTTCGCCAACGAAAACCTGACCGATGTGCCGGAGGCCTTCCCGTCCGACAAGGAGAGCTTGAACCCTCCACCCGCGACACCAGAGGTAGATCAGGCTAAGAAAGTCACCCCAGGTTCGTGGTTCGATGACGCCACGGAACTTACTGCCGACAGCATCAGCAGCGTCACGGCCGACATCGTTCCTGGTGAGACACACGTGTACAAGATCAAGTCCGAGTATGGGCAGCAGCTCCGCGGCGCCGTCAAACTCATTGACGCCCCAGAAGCGGACAAGCTTGCACAGATCTCCGGCCTGGATATCAAGACGCTGAACTCGGCACGCCAGCTCGCCGGCAGCGAGGAAAACCGTCCGGCCAATGAACACCAGATCGGTGAAGAGACTACATTTGGTAACTCGGCCCGGATTAACTATCGCAATCGGATCGGCGAAGATAGTGAAAAGTCGGGCGATTACGAGGCTGAAAGAGCCTGGTTGGATGGCGACCAGTACATCGTTGTCTTCTTCAACAACAGCTGGGGTGCCGGTCAATCCCACGATGTCGCGGGTGTTCAAAACGTCCCGGTGACTTACCAGCTGACCACGGAGTTGGTCGGCGAGAAGATTCCGGGCCCAGCTTTTGAACAGGTCGCGCACAAGTCGCCAAGTAGCGAGGCCCCGACTAGTAGCCAGCAGAATCCGAAGGGCACCGAAGAAAACGAGGATGACGGCTCTTCCAACATGATGTGGTTCTCTATTGGTGCAGTTCTGTTAGCCGTCGTCGGCGCGGCAATCGCGTTGACCCGTAAGTAACGCTAGAGCGTCCAGTACACGCCGAATCGGTCAGGCTTGACGACGGCTTCCGTGCCCTCGGCAACCTCAGCGCCTGTTAGGCCAAGCGCTTGGCAGGCGCTTTCGACCTCTTCGGCCGAATCGCTGGAGAGGCGCATCGCCACACCGTCGCCGAAGGTGAAATTGTGCATGCCCGGCGAGTCGAGCGTCATGAAATTCCCTGACCCGAAAAGCCGGTTGTATACCTCGGTGGCGGCGGCAGCCTGTGGTTCGTCGCCTGTCCACATGAAGTAGGGAATAACGGCGGGATTCGCTGTCTTTGCGGCAGCGTCCGTGCTTGCAGCCCCGCTGGTTAAGGAATC
Source organism: Corynebacterium sp. MSK012 (assembly GCF_030232435.1). Taxonomy (NCBI): domain Bacteria; kingdom Bacillati; phylum Actinomycetota; class Actinomycetes; order Mycobacteriales; family Corynebacteriaceae; genus Corynebacterium; species Corynebacterium sp. MSK012. The sequence goes on along the minus strand of NZ_JASPJU010000013.1, from coordinate 40,026 downwards.
AATCATCAGTTGCCAGTTGACCCCATTGCCGTCGACCAACCAGCCAAAGAGCGGCGAGAAATCGTAGCTGGTCAGGGGCATGAGCGTAGCACCACCGCTGATGGTTTCATCACCCGCCATCAGATGCTCCCACAGTCTGCGCAGCTGGTTTTCCTGACCAGGGGCAAATCGCACCATAAAAGACACAGCGGGGGTTAATCGGCGGTTCCCGTTCTCAATGAGTTCAAAGTCCATCCCGCCGATGGTGAGCGTGGTGGAGTTGGGCTTGATGTTGGAGTGAAAACCTTCGGCGTAAAACCGCGCAGCGGCGCGGGGGTCGTCGTTAAGCGCGATCACGGCCGAGATAGAAACAGTCATGAAAATGAGCCTAACGACGAGCGCCTAACCGCGCAGAGAACGCAGCGTTTGATCCTAGTCAGTGAAGAATCTTCATACGGCGATATCCCCAGTAACGCTGCGCTGATTAGGGGATTTCAGTTAGTGGCGTGGGCTCTGCTCGCGAACTAGGTCTGCAAATCTGTTGATGTAGTCGCGAACAAAGTCCTCAGTGCTTGACGACGTGAATTCTCCTTGTTCGTCAATGAGTGTTGGCGATTGTCCCAGGAAGACCTCTGGCTGACCGAGCATCGGCATGTCGAAGTACGACAGCGCGAGTCGCAAGTTCTTCTGAGAGCTATAACCGCCCATACGGCCGACGGAGTGGCTGATAATTCCCGCGGGCAGGTTCTTCCATGCCACATCACCGTTGGGCTTAGATCCGATGTCAACGGCATTCTTCAGAGCTGCAGGAATTGTGCGGTTGTTTTCTGGGGTGACAAATAGGATGCCATCGCTGGCTTTAATGGTTTCCCGGAAACTGGTGTATTCCGCGGGAGTCGCAATATCGGACACTGCGGGGTCGTCGTAGTCGAAGTTGTAGAGAGGGAGGTCACGAATCTCGACGATGTCGACTTTGAAGTCATCGGGGAAGTACGTGGCTGCCTTGAGTGCAATCTTTCGTGCATAGGAGGCTCGACGCAAGCTTCCTACCAGGATAGAAATCTGTGCAGTCATGCGAATGTTCCTTTCTTAGGATGTATGGGGAAAGACGTGGATTTAGAAATCCCAGTCTTCATCTGCGGTGTCTTCGGCTTTTCCGATGACATATGCGGAGCCAGAACCGGAGAAAAAGTCGTGGTTTTCATCTGACCCCGGGGTGAGGGCGGCGAGAATCTCGGGCTTGAATGCGGTCTCATCATGGTTAAACCGCTGCGGGTAACCCAAGTTCATGAGCGCTTTGTTGGCGTTGTATCGAATGAAGTTGGCAACGTCGTCGTAAAGCCCGAGTGGTTGGTATAGGGCTTCGGAGTACCTTAGTTCGAGCTGGTATAGCTCGTCGAGAAGCTCGAAGACGAAAGCCTTCATCTGCGCTTGCGTGGCGCTGTCGTAGGTTTCTACGCCTCGCTGGAACTTGTAGCCGGAGTAATAGCCGTGAACAGCTTTGTCGCGCAGAATCAGGCGCACCATGTCGGCGGTGTTGGTCAGGATGCCTCGTGATGCGAAGTGCAGCGGGAGGTAGAAGCCGGCGTAGAGCGAGAAGGACGAAAGAAGCGTTGCTGCCGCCTTTCGCTTGAGCGGAACGTCGCCATAATAGTGTTTGAGCACAGCTTTTGACCGAGCCTGCAGGATGTCATTGGCGACTGCCCATTGGTAGGCAGCGTCGATGTCAGGGGTATTGGACAGCGTGGAAAATACTGAAGAATAGGACTTTGCATGCACTGCTTGCATGAAAGCGATATTCGTGTAGACGGCCTCTTCATGTTCTGTGCGGGCATCTTGAATTTGGGAAATCTCTCCGACAGACGCCTGGACTGTGTCGAGCATGGTCAGTCCGGTGAAGACCTTCATGGTCAGCTCGCGTTCTAGATCGGTGAGGCGTCGCCAGTCTGCAAGGTCATTGGACAGTGGGACTTTTTCGGGCAGCCAAAAATTTGCTGTTAGGCGATTCCACACTTCGAGATCTTTGTCATCGTGCACTCGGTTCCAGTTGATTGGCCGAAGGCGGGCAGCTGGGTCCTTGCGAAAAGACGGTGGCGTAGTTGAATAGCTGTAGATGTTCAAGAAGTAGCGCTCCTCCAGAATTTTTCCAGGCCCTCTTTGACGTTTTCCACATCGTGGTCTGTCCCCAGTAACTCGTAGTGGTATAGCTCCGGGACCTGGCATTTTGCAGAAATGATGGCTCCGGCTATGCAAAAGTCGGTGCCGAAATTTGTGTTGCCCGAGGTGATGACACCGCGGATGAAACTCCTGTTGGTTTCGTCGTTGAGAAAAGCGATGACCTGCTTAGGCACCGCGCGGCGCCGACATCCGCCGCCATAAGTCGGTGTGATCAGGACAAATGGGCTGCGAACGCGAATCATTCCGTCTTTTCGCGGATGTAACGGGATGCGTGCTGCTGGTTGAGCCAGCTTTTGGACGAACCGGTGAGTGTTTTCAGAAGCACTGGAGAAGTACACGATTCGGGGTGACTCCTCCGGTGGGAGTTCCGTGAAAGTCAGCGGCGTCTTCGATGATGAAGACACTCGATTACCTCCTATGTTCAATCGATTGAACATAGAATAGAGGAGTGAATGGGATGTCAACAAGGCGTTGCTTACGTGCGGTTGAACAGTGCTTAGTCACGCAACTGCGAAGTAAAGCCGCGACTCTGCATTAACGGCGGAAAAATCCAGCAGCTAACTATCAAGGCGAGAAAGTGGCGGGGTTGCCGGCGGGGGGGGGGGGAAGGAGACGGTGTCTCTCTGGGGGGGGGCATGCCAGTGGTGCCCTCGGCAAAAGCACAACTGGGAAAACAAAAACGCCACGCTTTGGAAAGGTCCAGTCAATGAGGAGACTGGTTTTCCAAAGCGCGGCGTTTTCTACAGCGCTTTCGTGTCAACTACTTCAGCGGACGAACACTTCCGGTGAAGTGCGGACGCTTCTTCTTGCGATCCCACGCGACAATGTTGACTGCGCGGCCGATGTTGGAGCTGCCCTCAGTCAGGTTGTGAGCAGCACCTGCACCGTCACCGGTGTGGGTGAGTGCGACATTGATGGTGGTCGGCAGAACGACCGGCGCACCGAAGGAAATCTGGAACTCGTACGACTGACCCGGCAGAACCTGTGCCTCAGCCAGCGCGCGGGAGGCGGTGTACATGCCGTGTGCAATCGCTGCTGGCATGCCCAGAGCCTTCGCGGAGACAGAGGTGATGTGAATCGGGTTCCAGTCACCGGAAACCTTGGCCCACTTGCGGCCGGTGTTGCCAGCCAGCTTCCACTGAGCGGTGGGGAAGGGAACCTTGAACTGCTCGCGTTTGATGGTCTCGGCGCCGGACTTGATGGCCTCACGCTGTGCCTGGACCTCTTCGAAGCCCTCGGCATCCTTCAGGCGAACGCCCTTGGCCAGATACACCGACTGCTCCTCGACCAAGGTGGCGCCGGATGTGGACGATGTAACAGTTGACTCCAGAACAACCTCAGTGCCCGAGCGGTGAGCGCGGAATGCGGCAACCTTCACCGCGATATCAACTTTGCCACCGAGTGTGACAGGCGAGATTTCGCGGTAGGTGTTCTCGGTGTGGACCAGGCCCATCATCGGCAGCGGGAAATCATCCGCAGCCATTAGCTCCATCTGGATGGGCATGATTAGGGCGTGGATGTGGCCGAAGAAAGCCTGTTCAGACTTCGGGGCGCCAACGACGTCGCGGAAGTCCTGGTCACGGTCGGCATCGACAGTGACGCCCTTGACCACTAGTTCATCGACCTTGATTTCGGTGGAGTTCGGGCGTTTCTTCGCCGAACCAGCAGCTGCCTTGGCGTAGAGCGGAACCAGATTGGGAATGGCATCCAGGGTCTTAGCCATAAGTTTTCCTCTTTCCTCCTTATCGGGAGCCTATGCGGAAGCCGCGACTTCGCTTAGGCGCCGACGATGTTCTGACCGCAGACGCGCAGGACGTGACCATTGACGCCGAGAGCGCGGTCGGAGACCAGGAAGGCGATTGCCTGGGCGACATCGCCCGGCTGGCCACCCTGCTGCAGCGAGTTCACGCGTCGAGCAACCTGGCGGTTGACGAACGGAATAGCAGCGGTCATGTCGGTCTCGATGAAGCCCGGAGCAACAGCGTTGATGTTGCCGCCGCGCTTAGCGAACTCCTCAGCGTAAGCCTCGACCATTGCGATAACGCCGGCCTTAGAGGTGGCGTAGTTGGTCTGACCGCGGTTACCTGCGATACCGGAGGTGGAAGCCATGGTGGCAATACGCGGAGCCTTCTCGAAGGCCTTGTGGTTCAGCAGCTGCTCGTTCATTTTCAGCTGAGACTCGATGTTGACGGCGATGACCGAGCCCCACTTGGCGTCGTCCATGTTGGCGAACATCTTGTCGCGGGTGATGCCTGCATTGTGGATGACGATGTCCAGGCGGCCGTAGCGAGCTACAGCGGCATCTGCAATGGCGTTGCCGGCGTCGTCGGCAGTGATGTCCTGCTGCAGAGCCAGGCCACCGAGCTCGTTGGCAACCTTGGACAGAGCCTCGCCAGCCTGCGGAACGTCGATGACGATGACCTCTGCGCCGTCAGCCTTGAGCTGGCGAGCGATAGCGGCACCGATACCACGGGCGGAACCGGTGACAGCGGCAACCTTGCCAGCCAGCGGCTTATCCCAGTCGGCCGGGATCTCACCAGCGTCGGAGGTGACGCGGAGGAACTGGCCGTCGATGAAGGCCGAGCGGCCGGAGAGGAAGAAGTGCAGGGAGGAAATCACGGACGGTGCGGTGACCGAGACACCCGGAGCAACGAGGATACCGTTGGCGGTGGAGCCGCCACGAACCTCGTGGCCGAGGGAGCGAATCAGGCCCTCGATACCACCGGCGACAGCGTTCTCAGCGATCTCGGCCGGGGTTGCGTTGTGGTGAGCATCCTTGGCGCGGGAGACGGTGACGATGCGGCCACCCTTGTCCAGCTTGCGCATGTGCTTTGCAGCAGCGAGCACTGGGCCCTGCAGCTCTGCCGGACGCTTGGCCTCAGTGGCGACGAGGACAATGGCACCAATCTTGTCGTCAGCGGCGGTGCCACGACGGACCTGCAGGCCCCACTCAGCCAGCTGGGCTGCAACTGCGTCTGCATCTGCACCCTCGCCGGTGACGAGCACCTTGTCGTTGTTCAGCAGCGGACCGCCCGGCTTGTGGCGGCGCAGGAACGGTGGCTGCGGCAGGCCAGCGGCCTTAGCCAGTCCAGTGAGCGGACCACCGTTGACGAGTTCCTGGTACTTATCGGTCATGGAAAATTCTCCTTGAAAGTAAAAGTGTCTTTATCGGTGGTGCGCTTTTAGACGCGAGCCTCGAGAACTGCGACAACACCCTGGCCGCCCGCAGCACAAACGGAGATCAGGCCGCGAGTGGTCTTGCCGGTCTCGTCTGCCTTCTGGCGAAGCATCTTGGCGAGGGCTGCCACAATGCGGCCGCCGGTAGCGGCGAATGGGTGGCCGGCTGCCAGGGAAGAGCCCTTGACGTTGAGCTTCTCGCGCGGGATGGAGCCCAGCGGGCCTTCCAGTCCGAGCTTGGTGCGGCAGAACTCCTCGTCCTCCCATGCCTTCATGGTGGACAGGACAGTGCCGGCGAAGGCCTCGTGGATCTCGAAGAAGTCGAAGTCATCGAAGGTCCAGCCGTTGCGGGCCAGCAGGCGCGGGGTGGCGTAAGCCGGAGCCATCAGCAGGCCCTCGTCGCCATGGACGAAGTCAACTGCGGCTGCCTCGGAATCGACGACGTCGGCAAGCACCGGCAGACCGCGCTCAGCGGCCCACTCCGGGGTGGAGACGAGGACGGCGGAGGCGCCGTCGGTAAGCGGAGTGGAGTTACCAGCGGTCATGGTCGGCTCTGCTTCCAGACCGCGGCCGAAGACTGGCTTGAGCTTGGCCAGCTTCTCCGGGGTGGAATCCGGGCGCATGTTGGTATCGCGGGAAACGCCCTTGTACGGGGTGACGAGGTCAGTGAAAAAGCCCTCGTCGTAAGCGTTTGCCATGTTCTGGTGGGAAGCGGCGGCGAGCTCGTCCTGCTCAGCACGGGTAACGCCCCACTTGGCGGTGGTGATTGCCTGGTGCTCACCCATGGACAGGCCAGTACGCGGCTCACCGGTCGACGGGGTGTCCGGAGCCAGGTCGGATGGACGAGCCTTCAGGAAAACCTTTGCCATGTCCAGAGTGGACTTCTGGCGGCTGGCCTCCAGCAGGATCTTGCGCAGACGGTCGTTGACAGCAATCGGAGCGTCGGAGGTGGTGTCCACGCCGCCGGCGATGGCGGAGTCAATCTGGCCCAGCTTGATCATGTTGGAGACAGAGTTGAGGGCTTCCATGCCGGTGGCACATGCCATCTGAATGTCGAAAGCCGGGGTGTCCGGCGCCAGTGCGGAGCCGAGGACACACTCACGGGTGAGGTTAAAGTCACGGGAGTGCTTCAGCACAGCGCCGGCGGAGACTGCACCGAGGCGTTCGCCGCCGATACCGAAGCGGGCGACGAGACCGTCGATTGCAGCAGTCAGCATGTCCTGGTTCGACTCGTTAGCGTATTCCTTATTAGAACGAGCGAACGGAATGCGGTTACCGCCGACGACGACTGCGCGGCGCAGAGAGTTATTGTTGGCCTGAGCTGCCATGTGATTGTTCCCTTCAAAATCCTTGAAGTGTGACGTGAATTACTAAATTTAGACAATACTGGTATCGGTGTTTTCTGTCACGTTTTTAGAAATATTTTTGCCCAGTCATCTACCGTGCGGGGGAGGTGAGGGGTAAACACCGTCGTTTACCTGTGAAAAATTCGATGGGCAGCAGTCCGGAATCTCAAAATTTTTCCCGCCTGACGACGGTAATTGCGTCAATCCCCACTAGTTGGGGTGGTGGCCGGAGGTATCAATAGAGTGCAAAGGCGTATAGGGGTTTAGACTTTATCGCCATGCGACCTGAACTTTCCTCGTATAACCATCTTTCCGCGGGCAAGGTCCGGGAAATCTACGAGATTGACCCTGAGACTCTGCTGCTTGTGGTCAGTGACCGTATTTCTGCCTTCGACCACATTCTGGAGACCCCGATTCCTGACAAGGGTCGAGTGCTCACCGCGATGAGCGTGTTCTTCTTCGACGAGATCGACTTTCCGAACCATATGGCTGGCCCGGCTGACGATGAGCGCATTCCGGAAGAGTGCCTCGGCCGTGCGCTGGTGTGCAAGAAGCTGGACATGCTGCCATTCGAGTGTGTCGCACGTGGCTACCTAACCGGCTCGGGTCTCGTCGAGTACAAGGAAAACGGCACTGTCTGTGGCATTGAGCTGCCAGAGGGCCTCGTCGAGGGCTCCAAGTTGCCAGAACCGATTTTCACCCCGGCCACCAAGGCCGAACTGGGCGAGCACGACGAGAATGTCTCCTTCGACGCCGTTGTGGAGTCCCTGGGGCAGAAGCGTGCCGAAGAACTGCGCGATGCCACCCTGCGTATCTACACCCAGGCTGCTGAACTGGCTGCTAAGCGCGGCATCATCCTGGCCGACACCAAGTTCGAGTTCGGTCTCGACTCCGACGGCAACCTGGTGCTGGCCGACGAGGTCCTCACCCCGGACTCCTCCCGCTACTGGCCAGCCGACTCCTACCAGGAGGGTTCGGTTAACCCGAGCTTCGACAAGCAGTACGTCCGAAACTGGCTGACCTGCTCCAAGTCCGGCTGGAAGAAGGACGAGGGCACTCCGCCGCCAGCGCTGCCGGGTAGTGTTGTGGAAGCAACTCGCGAGCGGTACGTCGAGGCCTACGAACGACTGTCGGGCCGCCGCTTCTCGGACTGGATTGGAGAACCTGCGTGAGCGAAGTGACCTTGGACTCGGCATCCGTCGGCAAGCCTGCAAAAAAGGATTTGCCCGCACCCCGTGCACAACGGAAGCCGGTGACTCGGTCCTTCCACGGAAGGGACTTCACCGATAACTTCGAGTGGCTCCGCGATAAGGAAAACTCCGAGGTTATCGACTACCTAGAGGCTGAAAATGCCTATACGGAGGCTTTTACCTCCGATCTTGACGGCACCGCGGACGCGATTTTTAAGGAGATCAAGTCGCGCGTGCAGGAGACCGATATGTCGGTCCCAACTCGCCTTAATGGCTGGTGGTACTACTCGCGCACGCAGGAGGGTAAGTCCTACGGGATGAGCTGTCGCGTGCGTGCGGAGGCCGGTGACGGTCTTGCCGCGTGGACTCCGCCGACCATCGCCGACGATGCCCCGGCACCAGGAGAACAGGTCATCCTGGATGCCAACGAGCTGGCCGAAGGCCATGATTTCTTCGCCCTCGGCGCAGCGAGCGTCTCCGCGGACGGCAATCTGCTGGCCTATTCCACCGACGTCACAGGCGACGAACGCTACACGCTGCGCGTAAAGGATCTGCGCACGGGCGAACTGCTTGACGACGAAATTGCGGGCATCGCCGCAGGTGCTACCTGGGTCGGCTCCGAGTGGATCTTCTATCAGAAGGTCGACGAAGCCTGGCGGCCGGATTCCGTGTGGCGTCACCGCGTGGGCACCTCTACCGAGGATGACGTCTGTGTCTTCCATGAGCCCGATGAGGCCTACTGGGTCGGAGTCGGTACGGTACGCAGCGAAAAGTACCTGATTATTGAGAGCTCCTCGAAGATTACCTCCGAGGTTTGGTACCTGGACGCCAGTGACCCGACCAGTGAGTTCGCCTGCGTGCGCCCGCGCGAGTCCGGTGTTGAATACGACATCGACCACGCCGTCATTAGTGGCCAGGATATGTGGCTGATTACACACAATATGACTGGCTCGAACTTCGCACTGGCCATGGTGCCGGTGGGGTCTTTCGACAGTATTTCGGATCTCACTGAGCTGGTCCCGCACCGCGATGACGTCCGTGTCGAGGGCGTTGACTGCTTCGCTGGGCACATCGCGTTTGGGTACCGTCGCGGCGGTATTGGGCGTGTGGCGCTGGCGGTATTGGCGCAGGACGAGGATGGTGCTGGCTCCGCTGAAACGGGCGATGCTGCCGACCCAGTGCCAGCGTCCGCTGTGAACTTCGTCGAGCTCGAATTCGACGAAGAGCTCTACTCCGCAGGCACTACCGGCAACGCTGAATGGGACACCCCGGTGTTGCGCTACGCCTACGGCTCCTTCACCACGCCGTCGCAGCTCTGGCAGATTGATATTGCCTCGGACAAGCGGGTGCTGCTCAAGGAGCAGAAGATTCGGGGGGAGTTTAATCGCGGTGATTACGTCGCCAAGCGTGAATGGGTGAGTGCAGCCGACGGTGCCCAGATTCCGGTATCGATTATCCACCGCGCGGACCTGGACCTGAGCAAGCCGAATCCGACGCTGCTCTACGGCTACGGTTCCTATGAAGCCTCGATGGATCCTGGCTTTTCCATCGCGCGACTGTCGCTGCTGGATCGTGGGATGATTTTTGTCATTGCACACGTCCGCGGTGGTGGCGAAATGGGCCGCGGCTGGTGGGAGAACGGTCGCGCAACCACGAAGAAGAACACATTCACTGACTTCGTCGCCGTCGCTGACTACCTGCTGGATTCTGGGTGGACCACACGCGAGCAGCTGGTAGCACTCGGCGGTTCGGCGGGCGGCATGCTGATGGGCGTGGTCGCGAACATTGCTGGCGATAGGTTCGCGGGCATTCAGGCCGTGGTCCCGTTTGTCGACTGCCTGACATCCATGCTGATGCCAGAGCTGCCGCTGACCGTGGTGGAGTGGGATGAGTGGGGCGATCCCTACCACGACCCGGAGGTCTACGACTACATGGCCTCCTACGCGCCGTACGAGAACATCTCGGCCGATGCGAAGTACCCGAAGATTCTCGCGATTACTAGTTTGAACGACACCCGCGTGCTCTACGTGGAGCCGGCAAAGTGGATCGCCAAGCTGCGCGAGGTTGTCGGAGGTCAGCCGGGGCAGTTCCTGCTCAAGACCGAGATGTCCGCAGGTCATGGTGGTGTTTCCGGTCGTTACGAACGCTGGCGTCAGACTGCCTTCGAGTACGCCTGGATTGTCCACACTGCTGGTGCGGTGGAGTAACGGCATGGATATGCGCACGCTGCTGTCCGCGCAGGGTTTTGACACCGATTCGCTTTCCGACGATCAGTTGGCCGTCTACCACACCCTTTTTCGGCGGCGGGATGTGCGCCGCGAATTCGCCGGAGAAGTGGTGGACAGGGAGCGATTGATGCGCGTGTTGGCGGCGGCCCATGCAGCCCCGTCGGTGGGGCTGTCCCAACCGTGGGACTTTCATATCATTCAGAATCCGGACCGCCTGCAGCAGTTTGCCGACCACGTAGCCGGACGTCGCGCTGAATTCGCGGCCAAGCTCGAAGGCGAGCGGCGTGAGACCTTCAATCCGATTCAGATTGAAGGAATCGTGGACTCGGGAACGGGCATCGTCGTCACCTATGACCCGACCCGTGGCGGCAAGAACATTCTCGGCCGCGACACCGTCGATGACACCGGCCTCATGTCAGTCGCGCTGGCTATTCAGAATCTGTGGCTGGCTGCTACGGCAGAGGGGCTCGGCGTCGGCTGGGTCAGTTTCTACCATGAGGATTTCCTGGCTGACTTTGTCGGTGTCGAGGCACCCGTGCGCCCGGTGGCCTGGCTGTGCATTGGTCCAGTAACGCACCTGGCCGAGGAGCGTGACTTGGAGAAGTTCGGTTGGCGCAAGGGACTGGCTCTCGATGAGGTTGTGCATTGGGGATAATCCGCGCTGCAGACGCACATTGATGTGCTGCGATGGCGCTTTTTGAACTCTTATTTGAAAGGCTTCTGAGTATTCTCCAAGCCTTGTCCTCTCCGTTACCAAAAATTTACATACGCCTGTTTTTGTTGAATCCATGGCAGGCAGTGGGGTGCAAGAACAGATTCGGACGACCGACCAGGTCATTCGTCCAGCGGGCAAAGAGCTCGTAACTGTTGACGGTGGTGTGGTCGGTTCGCCGCTTTTGGTGTCGGTGTCGGGTTTGCGCGATGGCACATTGCTCGACGTCGCTCGTTTCGTGGCAGCGATGGAACAGCGCGGTATTACACCGTCTCTGCTGGTAGCGCCGCATGCGGGTAAAAACTGGTCGTTGCGGGAAGCTCCGGCGGTGCTGGATTGGCTCCGCCGTCGTAGCGATGACGGCATCGAGATTGTTCTCGCGGGGTTCGATCAGTCAGTTCGAGGCCGAGGCGCGGAATTTGCGTCGTTAAGCGAACATGAAGCGCGTTTGCGCCTGACCGCCGCAACGCGCCAGATGCGTGCGATGGGTTTTGAGACGGACGTCTTTGCACCACCGAAGTGGACCATGTCGCCCGAGACCATGAACGTGCTGCCGGAGCTGGGCTTCCGAGTGGCAGCGGACCGAAATGGTGTCCGCGACCTGACCACTGGTGCTGTTGATCCGACTCGCGTGCTGGCTATCGGCGAGGGCTTCGGCGGCGCCGGTTGGTGGCGCCGTGCGGTGCGCTCCTCGGTGCAGCGCTCGCTGGAGAAGGGCCGCGCGGTGCGCATCTCCGTTAACGCTTCGAAACTGCGGGAGCACAAGCTGCGCCAGGATGTTGTCGGCATCATTGACCAGGCGGTCGATGGGGGTGCGCAGCCGGTCAACCACTCTTCGGTGCCGCTGGGCCGCGAGCTCTTTGAAGGCATGGAGCAGGTCGGCTAGTCGCTACCTCTGACGGCTATCGGGGGACTGCCCTAGTGTGGGGTTTATGAGCAATCTCTTCGACATCCCAGTGACCACCATCGACGGCAACGAAGCAACGATGAATGACTGGGCAGGCCACGTTCTGCTTATCGTCAACACCGCCTCGGAGTGCGGTTTCACGGATCAGTACGACGATCTGCAAGGACTTTTCGACGAATTCGCACCCCGTGGCTTCTTCGTCCTCGGCTTCCCCTGCAATCAGTTCGGTGGGCAAGAGCCCGGCAACGCCGAGGAAATCAAGCAGTTCTGCCAGCGCGAATTCGGCGTTACCTTCCCGCTCTTCCAAAAGACGAAGGTCAACGGCCATGGCGCGCACCCACTGTACAAGCTGTTGAAGGAAACCCCGGACGCCGACGGCGAGGCTGGGGATGTGAAGTGGAACTTCGAAAAGTTCGTTGTCTCGCCCGAGGGTGAGGTCATCGGCCGTTTCCGCTCCAAGGTCTCGCCTGACGACGATGCTCTGCGCGACCTCATCGAGGAAAACTTGCCTATTTAAACTTGGCTATTTGGTGGCGTCCAGCGGTGCCTGCTCGAAGTAGCCCGTGGCACCGTAGCCCACGATGCCACCTCGGTTGCGCAGGGTCATGCTAGCTAGACCGACCTTGCCAAGCTCATCGCCACCGATGGTGACCCAGTCACCCTGAACCGCGACAACCATGTTGGCGTGCACCCCAAGGCCTGCGGGGTAGCGGTAGAAAATGATGTCACCCACCTGAGGAGAGAAGTCCTTGTCGGTGACGAAAGCATCATGTGCCTTGTAGGCATCCATGAGCTGTTCGACATCCGTAACCAGCCATGGGTTCTCGGCTGCGGCAGCCGAATCCTCGGGCGTATCAAAGACCGGAACACCCGCGGACGCGAGCAGGAATGACAAGAATGGCGCAGTCCAGGAACCGGAGCAGTCGACCGTGTTGCCGAATGCGTCAAGGTTTGGATTCAGCTTCGCGGTCTGGTTCGCAGCTGTGGGTGCAGAACCCGGCCTGGTGGCAGCAGCGGCGGCGACGGCATCTGCATCAGCAGTTGGGTCTGCGTCTGAATTCGGGTGCTCGCCGACCTTGGGGATAACGCTGCGGATGTCGTCATCAGTAGCGCCACACGCCAGGCCGAAGTAAACCTCAGGGGAGGGCTGCTCCTCGTACTGATAGCGCGCAACATCCTTCAGAGCCTGCTGATAGTAAGGGCGGTCTGCCTCGGTGCGGGGGAACGTGCCACCACGCCACGCCAGAACATTGATAGGACCGAAGAGCGTGAACCACCCGGCGAAGAGGAATACCGCCGTCAGTACCAGGATGGAAACAGGCGGGATAGCGGCGCGAACACGTTGCAGCATGCTCGGTGAGGATGCGTTCTCCTGGCCGTCGTCAAGCGATGGTGAGGAAGACTCAGACCGTGCTGCGTGAGGCTGCTGTGCGGGCACAGGCGCGGGTGAATCGGTGGTCATATCTTCTCAGGATAGTAGGCGGCGCTGCGCTCGTCCTTGGCGAGTGCGTCTGAGCCGTACGTAATGGCCTAGTCTGCGGCTCCTGCTGCAGAAGAGGGCGTGCAGTTAAACTGTGGTTCATGACTTCACCCGACATGCGTAACGAGGCCGAGCACGACCCTCGTGAGGATCTGCCGAGCTTCCTGCGTGAGCCGGACAAAATAGACAAGCTTCTCTATGCATCGCTGATGCTGGTTGCCGTGTACGGCTTTGCAATCATCCCGTTCCGTGCGGTTTTGCTGCTCAAGTACACGTTCTTGCACACATGGCTGACAGGATCGAATCTGTCGGTGCTGATTCTCGCGTCGGAAAACGAGGACCGGCCGCTCTTCCTCTTCGCTGTTGTAGTGATTGCGGCGCTTTCGACAATCAAGTTCATGCCGTTCTTCTACTGGATGGGCAAGAAGTGGGGCACGGAATTCATAACGATGAGTTTCGGCGGACACCCACCGCGATGGTTTAAGAAGATGGAGAACTTCATCTATGAACGCATCGGGCTGAGTGTGCTGGCATCGTTTGTGCCATTCTCGCCGATTCCGGCCACGATTGTCGTGGCCATCGGTGGTATTGCGAAGGTGCGCGGCTGGGTAGTAGGCGTGTACCTCTTCTTCTGTGCCGCAATGCTCAAGTGCTTCTACCTGTACTTGGGCCTGAAGTTTGGCCCAAGCATCCAGGGCTCCCTGCAGACGATTGACCGGTACGTCACCTACATCACCTTCGCGCTGATTGGCTGGATGTTCCTATCCATCTGGTGGAAAAACAGGAAGCCGGGTAGCCAGGCGGCTTAATCCTGTTCGCGCTCAATCAGCGGCAGCGGGCTGTACTTGTCACGCAATGCCTTCAGTGACAGATCGTGAGCGTGCAGGCGCTTGTCCTCATCCGTCGTCGGCTGGAAGTGCGGTACCGGCTGCGGGTTGAAATCGTCATCAATTGCGACATACGTCATGGTCGAATGCAGTGCCTTGCGCAGGCCGCCGACACCCTTGCGGGGCTCACAGCAGTAGACCTGCACCGACAGGTGCATCGAGGTCGTGCCTGTACGCAGGATGCGTGCGCGCACCTCAACCAGGTCGCCAATGTGGATTGGGCTGTAGAAGCGAATACCACCTGCGTAGACAGAAATGGTCTGGCGCCCTGCCCAGTTGGTGGTAACTGCCGTCGCAGCCTCGTCGATCCACTCCATGGCGGTGCCGCCGTGGACGTTTCCGCCCCAGTTGACATCGGTCGGCTTTGCCAGGAAACGTGTGGTCAGTTCGGGTGCGGAAGAGTCCGCGGAGTAGGTCTGCGCGCGCATGCTGGCTTCGATGTCGCGGCGGAGCTCAAAACGGGAAAGAGCGGCTTTCTCAACGCGCTCTTCTTCCTCTGTTTGCGGCACCCACTTCGGCACCGGAGTCGACTTACCGTTTTCATCCATGGCCACGAAGATCACCAGGCAGTCAGCTGCGCGGGTGAACTTGCCCTCGCGCGGATCAGCCGAGAGCACTTCGTTGACGATGTGCATGGAACTGCGACCGGTATGCGCAATCTTGGAGCGCACCTCGACAATGTGGCCGCTGGGAATCGGGCGAGTGAAGTGAATGTGACCGAAGTACGCAGTCACGCAGTAGCGTCCCGACCAGCCGGTCGCGCAGGCGTAAGCGGCCTTGTCAATCCACTGCAACACACGGCCGCCGTGGACAGAATTGGTTCCGGCCATAATGACATCGGTCGGCGATGCCATAAAACGGAGTACAAGAGATGGTGACGCTGGAGCATGCACCTGTTCAGCTTTTTCAGTTGACTGCGTATCCATATATGAAAGCATAACTCTAGGATGAGGTTATGGTATCCAAAATCTCGCCTTTCGACGTTCGCAGCGCTCTTTCCACCGCCGCACCCTGGGCGGCGCAACGGCTTCTCGGCCGCGAATTGCTATCTGACCAAGAGGCTGCCTCCTTCATCGGGCCGGATGGGGCGCAGGGGTCGTCGTTAAGCCGTGCGAGCCTTGCCAAAGCGGTGCGTCTGTCCGTGCGGATGCTCGCCCAAGAGGCTCCGGGGCATAGCGTCGAGGTGCGCGTGCCGCCCTTCGTCGCGGTCCAGTGCATTGAGGGCCCCAGGCACACGCGCGGTACGCCGCCCAATGTCGTGGAGATGTCGCCGGAGATTTGGCTGGGACTCGCGTGCGGAATGATCACGTTAGAGCAGGTGCAGGCGCACATCGATATGTCGGGCACGCGCGCGGCGGAAATTGGGAATCATCTGCCGGTGGCGCGCATTTCTTAAAGCCCGTGGGGGGATGCTGAATTGGTGCCTAGGCGGGTGGGGCTATTAGTGTGAATGTCGTGGCCGATACCAACATTTCAGGTGCACCAAAGTCCAAACTTTTGCCAATTTCGCCTTACGACGATCTGGGAGAGACATCCCCGCGCGAAGAATGTGGCGTTTTTGGCGTTTGGGCACCTGGCGAAGACGTGTCCAAACTCACCTACTATGGCCTGTTTGCCCTGCAGCATCGCGGCCAGGAAGCCGCCGGTATCGCAGTCGGCGACGGCGACCAAATTCTCGTATTCAAGGACCTGGGCCTTGTTTCCCAGGTTTTTGATGAGCAGACGCTCGACGCTCTGAAGGGGCACGTAGCGGTGGGGCACACGCGCTACACCACCGCCGGCGCTCCTGCGTGGGAGAATGCACAGCCGATGTTCCAGATGGCCTCTGACGGCACGGACATCGCGCTGGGGCACAACGGCAACCTGACCAACCACCTCACGCTGTTCCATGAGGCGGTCGACAAGGGTTTACTGCGTGAAGAGGGCGAGCTGCCCAGTGACTCCGCAATCATGACCACTTTGCTTGCCGACGAAACCGGCAAGATTGACCACCCCGAAGATTACGGCTGCAGCACCAATGTAGAAGCGGCCGCGATGGCACTGCTGCCGCGTTTGAAGGGTGCTTTCTGTCTTACTTTCACCGATGGCGAGACGCTGTACGCCGCGCGTGACCCATACGGTGTGCGCCCGCTGTGCCTGGGGCGCCTGTCCGGTGGCTGGGTAGTCGCATCCGAGACTTGCGCGCTGGATATCGTCGGTGCATCGTTCGTTCGCGAGATCGAGCCAGGCGAGATGGTGACCATTGATGCTTCCGGTGTGCGTTCGCAGCGTTTTGCCGAGACCACCCACGCTGGATGCATTTTTGAGTACGTCTACCTGGCCCGCCCGGACTCCAACATCCGTGGTCGCTCCGTCAACGCGGTGCGTCTTGAGCTGGGCCGCCAGTTGGCACGTGAGTTCCCGGCTGACGGTGACCTGGTGATGCCGGTGCCGGAATCCGGTACCCCGGCCGCTGTTGGCTACGCCCAGGAATCGGGCATCCCGTTTGGTCAGGGGCTGACCAAAAACGGCTACGTGGGGCGTACCTTCATTCAGCCTTCGCAGACGATTCGTCAGTTGGGTATCCGACTGAAGCTGAACCCACTGAAGGAAGTTATCGCCGGTAAGCGCTTGGTCGTGGTCGATGACTCCATCGTCCGCGGCAACACTCAGCGTGCCCTGATTCGCATGCTGCGTGAGGCTGGTGCGAAGGAAGTGCACGTGCGCATCGCCGCACCGCCGGTGAAATGGCCGTGCTTCTACGGCATTGACTTCGCTTCCCCGGGCGAGTTGTTGGCCAACGGTGTCGATGAGAATGACATTGTCGCCGGTATCGCAACCGCGATTGGTGCCGACAGCCTGGGATTTGTCTCTATCGATGGCATGGTCGCCGCTTCCGAGCAGGCAAAGACCGAAGTCTGTTGTGCGTGCTTCGATGGCAAATACCCGCTGGGGCTGCCGGAGGGCAATCCGAATGCGGCAGCGGTGGAAAGGATGCAGGCAGCCCAGGCTGCCAAAGCCGCAACGAGCAATTAGCCTCGAAACCTCCTTAGAATGAACTACGAGAACTGAACCGAGAACGAAGCGCAAGCGGTGCCGTGGATTGCAGCCGTTGCTTTGTTCCCGGTCCGCCAATACTCCCGGATACGGCAGTAACGCCGCCCGGGGGAGAAAGTTTAAAGCGAGAGCCTCTAATGACCGAGAACGTTTCTGGTGCTTCCTACGCTGCAGCCGGTGTCGACATCGAAGCCGGCGACCGCGCCGTTGAACTATTCGCCCCGATTGCCAAGAAGGCCACTCGCCCAGAGGTCCGTGGCGGGCTCGGCGGTTTTGCCGGCCTGTTTGCACTGGGCAACTACGAAAAGCCGCTGCTGGCCGCATCCTCCGATGGTGTGGGGACCAAGTTGGCCGTGGCGCAGGCCGTCGGCAAGCACGACACCATTGGCCTGGACCTGGTCGCCATGGTCGTCGATGACCTGGTCGTGTGCGGTGCCGAGCCGCTGTTCCTGCAGGACTACATTGCAATTGGCAAGGTCGTGCCGGAGCACGTCGCCGAAATCGTTTCCGGCATCGCCGAGGGATGCGTCCAGGCGGGTTGCGCACTCCTGGGTGGCGAGACTGCAGAGCACCCGGGTGTGATGGAACCGGGTGAGTACGATGTCTCCGCTACCGGCGTCGGTGTCGTGGAAGAGGACAAGCTTCTCGGCCCGGACCGCGTGCGTGAGGGCGATGTCATTATCGCCATGGAGTCCTCTGGACTTCACTCCAATGGCTACTCGCTGGCTCGCTACGTTCTCCTGGAGAAGGCCGGTCTGGAGCTCGACGGTTATGTCGAGGACTTCGGGCGCACCCTCGGTGAGGAGCTGCTGGAGCCAACCAAGATTTATGCGAAGGATTGCCTGGCTCTCATGAACGAGGCCGAGGTCCGCACTTTCTGCCACGTCACCGGTGGTGGATTGGCTGGCAACATGGTTCGCATCATGCCGGAAGGCCTGACCGCCGACATGAGCCGCGCAACTTGGACCCCGGGTCCGATTTTCAAGACCATTGCTGAGCTCGGCAACGTCTCCCGCGAGGAGATGGAGAAGACCTTCAACATGGGTGTTGGCATGGTTGCGATTGTTTCCGCAGAGGACCGCGATCGTGCCCTGGCTCTGCTGACTGCCCGCCACATCAACGCTTGGGAGCTGGGTACTGTCCGCAAGAGCGAGGCTGGCGAGGACGGGGCTGTTTTGCGCGGCAGCCACCCGCGCTTCTAAGCGTCGGCCGGCCGTCGGTTTACTGCGACGGGCGGCCGGGGACTGGGCCGGCTGGTCTGCCGTGGAGGGCGGCCTACTGATGCGACGGGGCGGTCTAGATTCTGGGTTGCACAACGGAGATCCCAGAAAACCACGGGCTGCAAATGTGAAACTGTATGAGTTTATGACACTTTCGAGCCGTTTTTCGGGCGATTTTTGTCATAAACGCAGTCAGTAACTCGGATTGATTCGCCGCGGCCGAACATAATCGGCCGAGCATAAACGCAGTCGACGAAGCAAAAGCAAGCACCCACCAACGGAATCGTTGGTGGGTGCTTGCTTTATTGAAATAGAAACGCTTTGCGGAAAATACGACAGCGGTTAGCTTGCGCTAGCTGTCGCGACCAGCGCCTGAGGCCCATTCCTCCCAGTCAGAGTAATAGTCGTCTCGATCGGACTCGTTCGACTTGCCGACGAGTTCCCGCTGCAGACGTTCCAAATCCATTTCTGGTGAATCGTACTTGAGCTGCCGGGCAACCTTCGCCTGCTTTGCTTTCGCACGGCCGCGACCCATGGCCTGACCCCCTTGTGTAATCCGTGGGACGGCACGGGGATACGGCCGACCCACTTATGTCTTATTGCGTTAATTCCTGTAAGACACCATAGCTGATTTTTAGACGAAGGGGTTACGCGGGGAGGCCCATAGTGGGTCGTGTCCTCGCGCTCAGGCAACTCAATATGCGTAGTGACCTGGGGAAATGTCCTTTCTGAAAAAGAATGGAAAAAGTTATTTTTTCACCACTCTGTCTGGTGGCTTTACCTATTTCCTGTTACCTATTTCCCACGCAGGCGGTTGATGGCCACACGGCCCGGCGGCAGCTGCTCAACGCGGTCGATGGAGGAAGGGTCGACGGCCACGGCGCAGTCACCCACCACAAGGCCCTCGCGCTCCTGAGCTGAGCGTTTAAGCAGAGCCAAAGCAATCGGGCCGTAATCGGCATGTTGCACGACGGTGCCCACGCGGCCCACGGCGCGCTTGCCCATCATCACTGGATTGCCGGTTTCCGGCAGGGTGGCCGAGCCGTCGAGCTGCAGCATCACCAAAACTCGTGGGGAGCGACCAACATTGTGGACACGTGATACCGTCTCCTGGCCGCGATAGCAGCCCTTGTCCAAGTGCACGGCAGCCGTGTCGAATTCAGAAGCAATCCAGCGGGGAGCCTCATGCGGAATCATCTTCTCGTCTACGTCGATTCCCAGCTCGGGCCGCAAGGAGACTACGCGTTCGGCCTCCCAGCCCATCAGGCCGACTGGGGAGGCGCCAGCGGCCACCAGCGCGTCCCAAGCACCGACTAAATCCTGTCGGCGTACGAGCACATCCACACGCCCGCCGCGTGGCCACGGCAGGTGCCGGACGTAGGAATGTCCCACAGTCGTAGCTTTACCCACCTGCGGGAATGCGAGACCAGCGGCTACCAGGACCTCAGGGGCATTCGGCCCCATGACGGAAATAATCGCCCTTTCTACCTCAGCAATTTCCACCTTGGACCAGAACACCATCATGTTCAGGTACTTCAACAGGGAGTCGAAGCCGGCAGGGGGCACGTCGATAAGCACGGAATCGTCCAAAACAGTCAACGTCATGTGATGGAGAACGTGACCGTTTGCATCCAGGTTCAGTGCTTCAGTGACAGTGCCGGGAGCGGCTTCGTCGACCTTCTGCGAAAAAAGTGTGTTGAGGTAAGTCAGGCGATCCTCGCCAGTGACCTCAATAACGCGGTAATACGAGCGATCTACTACTCCGCAGTCCTCCTGCAGGTGACGTTGCTCTACCAGCGGACGGCCGTAGTGCCATGCCACGCTAGCTTGCCCTGTGGTTTGCTCAACGGTTTTCGCTGAGTTTCCGTCTGGGGCGTTCTCTGAGGCCTTCTCCAAACCTTCCATCTGTCCGCCCAGTTCGAGGGCAGCGGCGCCAGCCACGTGAGACATCAAAGGACTTACATACTCAACACTCACTCCCTCATGTTAACCAGAAATCCTCAAATTAAGCATGGATTAAGCTTGTGTGTATGACGGATTCGCTTTCTTCTCTAGTGCTTATCGACGTCTTTGCAGACGGCGGCCCGATTGCTGTCGAGGCAGGACAGCCATTCCTCTACGCGGATGATCTCGGAGCTATTCGCGGCGACGGAGTTTTTGAAACACTCCTGGTCAGGGGTGGTCATACCTGTAATACCGACCGGCATGAGAAGCGATTCGCATCGTCAGCACTAATGCTGGATTTGCCAGCCCCAGATCTGCAGCAGTGGCGGGCGGCTACCGAGGTCGCACTACAGGAGTTGCGCGATAGGTCAATTGAGGGGGATGCGACGTTGCGGTGGGTTTACTCGCGTGGTCGCGAGTCCACTGGAAAGCCGACTGGCTACGTTTTGGCTAGCTCTGCGGAAAGGGTGGCGGAAAACCGTCTGAAGCCGGTATCGGTCATGCTTGCAGAGCGCGGTTTCTCGCTCGACCTTGGCTCCCGTGCACCGTGGGCGCTCATCGGCGCGAAAACGTTGTCATACGCAGCTAATGTGGCCGCTTTGCGCTATGCCAAGTCCAAGGGTTTTGACGATGTCATCTTCACGTCCGCAGAGGGCAAGCTCTTGGAAGGCCCAACATCGACCATCATCGTTCAGCGCGGCAATGAACTGCTGACTCCCAACCCCGGTGAAGGAGTGCTGCCGGGCACAACTCAGGCAGCGCTGTTTGAAACAGCCGCCAACTGCGGCTGGAAAGTCACCCCGACGGTCCTGGTGCCCGGGGACCTATTCACCGCCGATGCGGTATGGCTGGTGTCTTCGGTGCGTATCGCGGTCGTGGTTAAGTCCATCGATGGTGAGCCCATCCGGCAGCCGGATGCAATCGCGGAAAAGGAATTCCGCGACCTGTGTGACAAGGCGCTGGCGACGCAGTAGGGCGCCAAACGGTGGGGCTTGACGCAGTAGAGCCCCGCAGTAAGGCCACACAACGTCCGTCGTAAAGCGGGGAGAACCTAGCCCGCGTAGCGCTTGAGCTGCGCGGACATGCGGGGAGCGAATTCCTCATCCCGCAGGCGCTCGTCTACCCACCCGAGATCGTTGTTCGGCATCAGACCGTAGAGGCGCTTGCCCGGGCCAAGGGATGCAGGACCGGTAGCAGTGACCATTGTGGAGGCTGCTTGCAGCTCCCATGCGCGCTCGGAAACCGGCTTGCCGTAGTAGATCTCAGTGACGCCGGTGGAGTGGACGCAGATGAACTCAATCTCGTCCTCGTTGTTAATGCGCCAAAATCCTGTTTCGCGCTGGTCAGGGCCGGTCGGCTTGCCTTCTTCGTCCAGCTTCCAGATGCGCGACTCATACTTCAGGTAGTTCTCGCCATCGTGGCTGAAGATGAGCTGCTGGCCGAAGTTGTACTCGCCGTCGACGACAGTGTTCGCCTGCCCCTCACCGCGCCACACGCCGACCAGCGGCAGTAGTGCCAGCAGGCCGTCGTGAATATTCGGGCCGAAGCGCAGGTTAGCGGTCTCGTCGGGGATCGGGAGCCCCTCAAGCTCAGTGATGTTGCGCGTAGCGGTGCTCTTGGCCTGTTCGGCCGCGCGGTTGATGGCCTCGTTGCCGTCGAGGCGAGGGGCTTCCGCAGCTGCAGGCTCCTGTGCAGCGGCGTCTGTCTGGTTGCTGCCATTCTTCTCGGTCATGCTTCACACTCTACCGCTGAAGCTCTTGTGGCCATGTATGGGCTGTTGTCGCATGGTGCTAACGCTGCACCGACGCTTAACGGCGATGCTTGACGACGGCCTTAGCGACGCACCCGACAGTTCTTCTCCGGCAGCTTCTCCGTGGATTGAGCTGACGCCTCGGCATCCTGCTGGGATGTCGGCGGCATGAAGTTTGTTGGCGACACGGTGCACAGAATCTGTTCGCCTTCGATGGTGATAGAACCGCCCGACACGTACACGCGAGTCGCCGGCATGCCCATCGGTATCTCTGAATCCCGCAGCGTCAGAGCGAAGGTGTCCATGATGTGCTGCGTATCAGCCTCAGACAGCTCAGGTTTGATGTGGCTTTTAGAATCCGTTGGGGACGAGGGCGCAGAAATAATCTCCATCGGCGTAATGACCACGTCGCGGCTGACAATGCGCAACTTTGCCGTGACCTGAGTTTTTCCCTGCCATCCGGCTGGTGTGGCCTCGAAGATAGCCTCGGTCTCCCAGCCGCCGGTGGGGGAGGAGTCCTTCAGGCTCTGGATGCTCAAATCGGTCAGTCCCAGCTTGTTTCCCAGAGAGACACCGTCGAGCGAGAGCTTAGTGAAGTACTGCTTCGTCGGCGATTCTGGGAAATTACCGCTGAGCACTGCCGATGCCGGGATCTTAACGTTGGAAGCTCCGTACTCCAGAGATACCAAGCCGAAGTCGGGCACCTCGACATCGCGGATACGCGAGGTTACGGAGCTCCACTTACCCGTAACAAAGGAAGACAAGTAGGCCTTGCCACCAATGGCGACGTATGGGGTCATCTCCAGCTGAGCAGTCTCCTGAATATGCTCGGAGAGCTTGTACTCCGCATGGCTGGCGAAGCCCATGTCGGTGGCAATCACCAGCGCGGCAACGGCGAGGATAGAGCCACCGATCTTCTTCTGTCGTCGGGAAATGGACACACTCTATTAGTACCCCATCGCTTTTGGCTCAGACGACATCGGGGAAGTGTTGAATTCGCTGCTGTGTATAGGGTGGGGCGTATGAACGTAACCGAACTGCTTGACGTAGACACCACCGCCGCCGATACGCTACTGCAGCACGCCCACTCCGCCGACGGCGTGGAGGCGTTCGGCGAGGCTTTCGTCCGAGGGCTTGACGACGAATCTTTCGGGCATCGACACTTTGCGATTATTGAGAACGACCGTTACTTGGGCCTGGCCGCCGTTGCGCCGGATGCTGTGGAGATGGTTGTTGACCCGGAGTTTCGTAAGCAAGGAGTGGGGGCGAAGCTGCTTGCGCACATCGATGCTGAGGTCGGCGAGCGCCTGCCTGTCTGGGCTCACGGTGATGTCGCCGGTGCCAGTCGTTTGGCAGAGTTGACGGGACGCAAGGTCATCCGCGAGCTGTTGCAGATGTCCATTTCGAGCTCAGCGTTGGAGAAGGCTGCGGGGGCCGTCGATAAGCGCGATGATGTTGAAGCGCTAACCCTGACTGCGGCACGCGCGAAGTGGGGTGAGGCGGCCGTGGATCGGGCGTGGTTGGCTGTGAATAACGAGGCGTTTGACTGGCATCCGGAGCAGGGCGGTTGGTCGCAGCCACAACTCGATCGCGCTCGGAACGTGCAGTGGTTCGACCCGGAGGGCGTGTTCTTTGCTGCGGATGTGGCCGGGGCGCGCGACAGTGCGGAGGAGATCTGCGGTTTCCACTGGACGAAGTGGCACGCTGAGGAGTCTGTGCCAACTGGTGAGGTGTATGTGATTGGGCTGAGCTCGAAGGCACGCGGACGTGGTCTCGGACGATGGCTGACCAACGTTGGGCTTTCCTATCTCCGAAACCGGGGAGCGGAAAAGGTAATTCTCTATGTCGAAGGCGACAATGCGCCGGCAGTGCGCACGTACCGTGCGGTCGGTTTTGAGGTGGCCCGCCGTGATGTGATGTACGGCGCGTAGATGCGACGGTTCGGTTTATTGGGGGAGTTATTGAAGGCGAGCTAGGGGGGGCGAGCTTAGCTTTATCTCAGTTTTAGGTGGTTTTCCTCTGGTGCAGGGGCAATTATCCTTGTGATTTTGGGTAGATGCTGCCCAATCCTCAGTGTTTCAGGGGCGCATTTTAGGGCCTCTTACAGGGAAAATGAGGATAAATAAAGAATTACTTGCGCCGTTCACCAATTGTTAATGTTCTGAACAGGTTCCGGTTACTATCGGTAGATAGGTTCAGCGCAGTGGACCGGAGTGTGGCGGTTCCACGTGAACTGTTTCACTCATTGTGTAAAACCCCGGAGGATTTACTGTGCTGAAGAAGAACCGTGCGGCATCTGTCATTGGTCTGGCCGCTGTTGCAAGCCTTACCCTGGCTGCTTGCTCTGAAGAGGGCGGCGAAGGCGCTTCTAACGTTGAGGGTCTGGCTGACGTCACCGGTGAGCTGCAGGGCGAGGGCGCTACCTCGCAGCAGCGCGCCATGGATCTGTTTGCCACCAAGTTTGAAGAGACCGGCTCGACCCTGTCGTACAACGCATCTGGCTCTGGTTCCGGTCAGACTCAGTTCATTGCCGGCACCGTTGCTTTCGCTGGCTCCGACTCCCCGCTGAAGGAGAAGGACGGCAAGGACCAGGTCGCAGAGGCTAAGAAGCGCTGCGACGGTAACGAAGCATGGCACCTGCCGATGGTCATCGGTCCGGTTGCCGTTGCCTACAACCTTGAGGGTGTTGACGTCGCTCTGACCCCGGCTCTGGTTGCTGAAATCTTCGACGGCAAGATCACCAAGTGGAACGACCCGAAGATCGCTGAGGTCAACGAAGGTGTTGATCTTCCGGAGAAGGACATCAAGGTTGTCTACCGCTCTGAGGAGTCCGGTACTACTGATAACTTCATGAAGTTCCTGAGCGCAGCTGCTCCGGAGCAGTGGAAGCACGAGGCTTCCAAGTCCTTCCCGACTGCTACTGGCCAGGGCGCTAACGGTTCGGCTGGTGTTGTCAATGAGGTCGCCAACATCGACGGTGCTATCACCTACGTCGAGGCTGGCTTCGCTGAGGACAAGGACCTGGGCATCGCCAAGATGGACTTCGGTCATGGCCCGGTTGAGCTGAACAACGACACCGTCGGTAAGGCTCTGGATTCCGTCACGTTCAAGACTGAGGGTCACAACATGGTTGTTGACACCGACGCTCTGTTCGCAATGGATGAGGAAGGCGCTTACCCGCTGGTTCTGACCACTTACGAAATCGTCTGCTCCGCTGGTTACGACGAGCAGACTCGTGACCTGGTTAAGAACTTCCTGAAGGTTGTTCTGGAAGAGGGCCAGGGCCCAGAGCTCGAAGAGCTGGGTTACATCCCGGTTCAGGGTGAGTTCAAGGACAAGCTGTCCGCAGCGGTTGACGCTATCAAGTAATTCTTTGCGCGCAACGCGGGTGAAAGCAGAGTTGGCTCTGTCGTTACCCGGTTGGCGCGAGGATCACTTCAGCCGGCCACGCAGATCTGAGCTGTAGGCCGAAAACCTGACGTAGACCGGTTGGCTTTATATATCGACACCTCAGTTGATTGGGTACCGCTCGTAGAGGGGTACTGAGGCCAATCGGTCTTCATGTGCGTTGAAGCACAAATCACTTCTACTTAGGAAATGAGATCATGAGTTCCTCGACTCCCATTGAAGGGAAGCAGGAGGCTGTAGACAGCAGTCTGTTGCAGTCCTCAGCACCGCAGGTGGATTCCTCCGGCGACGAGAGCTCGGAAGAGCAAGCCATTCAGTCCGGCGTTGTTCGTCCTGGTGACCGAATCTTCAAGATTCTGGCGGTAGGATCTTCCGCATTGGTGACTGCTGCCATCATCGCAATTGCAGTGTTCCTGCTCCTGCGCGCAGTTCCGGCAATGTCCCGTAACGAAGCGAACTTCTTCACCTACACCGAACGATGGAACCTGGCGGATACCTCCGCCATGTACTTCGGTATTCCGAACATGTTTCTGGTGACCGTCGCGGTTTCCATCCTGGCGCTGATTCTGGCTATGCCGGTTGCGCTGGGTATTGCTATCTTCCTGACTGCCTATGCTCCAAAGAAGATGGTCAAGCCGCTGGGTTACCTCGTGGATTTGCTGGCCGCAGTGCCGTCGATTGTTTACGGTCTGTGGGGCTTTATGGCTCTCGGTCCGGCCTTGGCTGGTCTGTACGGGTGGTTGGCTAAGACACTGGGCTTTATCCCGATGTTTGCCCTGTACCCAAACTCGCCGGCATTCGAGACCGGTCGAAACCTCTTCACCGGTGGCATTGTGCTGGCAATTATGATTCTGCCGGTTATCGCGGCTACCACCCGTGAGGTCTTTGTTCAGACCCCGCGTGGTCACATTGAGGCATCGCTGGCTCTCGGTGCGACCCGTTGGGAGATGGTCAAGCTGGCTATTCTGCCATTCGGTCGTTCTGGCTTTATCTCCGGCTCGATGCTGGGTCTGGGACGTGCTCTCGGTGAGACGATGGCTCTCTACCTCGTGATCTCCCCGTCCTCGGCATTCCGTGGCTCGCTTTTCGATGGTGGTACCACCTTCGCAACCGCAATTGCTAATGCGGCACCAGAGTTCAATGACAACCTCAAGGCCGGCGCATACATGTCCGCAGGTTTGGTGCTGTTCTTGCTGACCTTCGTGGTCAACTCCGCAGCCCGAATGATTGCGAAGAAGTAGCAAGGTCGTAGGAAAAGAAACGAGAAGTAACAATGACTAGTTCAACTACTGATTCTTCGCCTCACGGCCCTGCAGACATGGTCCCCACCACGGAGTCGGCTTTCACCCAAATTAAGGGTTCCCGCAAGGTGGCAGACAACGTCTCCACGGTCCTCATTTACTGCTGCATGGCTCTTGCCCTGATCCCGCTGGTGTGGGTTCTCTTCGAGCTTGTCGTCCGAGGCACCCCGTCACTGCTGAGTGGTGAGTGGTGGACTGCTTCCCAGCGTGGTGTCACTGTTGGTGCGTCTGCCGGTGGTGTTGCTCACGCAATCGTCGGTACCTTGGTTCAGGCTCTGGTCACGACTCTCATGACCGTGCCGTTCGGTATCTTCGTCGCCATCTACTTGGTCGAGTATGCAGGTAACTCCCGTCTGGGCAAGGTCACCACCTTCATGGTCGACATCCTCTCCGGTGTGCCGTCGATCGTCGCGTCGCTGTTCATCTACTCGATGTGGGTGGTCATGTTCGGCATGAGCCGTTCCGGTTTCGCTGTCTCGCTGGCGCTGGTTCTGCTGATGCTGCCGATCGTTGTGCGCAACACCGAGGAAATGCTGCGCATCGTTCCGCACGAGTTGCGTGAAGCCTCTTACGCTCTGGGTGTTCCGAAGTGGAAGACCATTTTGAAGATTGTGCTCCCGACCGCACTGTCGGGCATCGTCACCGGCGTCATGCTGGCCGTCGCCCGCGTCATGGGTGAGTCCGCACCGATGCTGATCCTGGTTGCAACCTCGCGAATCATCACCTATAACCCGTTCGGCCAGTCGCAGTCCTCGCTGCCGCTGTTCATGCTGGACATGTACAAGGCCGGTAATACCGGTGCGGCATTCGACAAGATGTGGGGCGCAGCGCTCACGCTGGTTCTCATCATTGCCCTCATCAATATCCTGGCGCGCTTCGTATCCGCCAAGTTCTCCGTCAAGAGCAGTTAATGCTGGGCGCCTAACGTCCGCTATTTCAAGGAAGGTTTTTGAAAGACCATGGCTAAGCGCCTAGACCTTAACGATGTCAACATCTACTACGGCGATTTCCACGCTGTGCAGAACGTCGACCTGCACGTCCCGCCGCGTTCCGTTACCGCATTCATTGGCCCGTCCGGCTGTGGTAAGTCCACCGTGCTCCGTTCGCTGAACCGTATGCACGAGGTCATCCCGGGTGCCTACGTCACTGGCGAGGTGCTTCTCGACGGCGAAAACATCTATGGCCCGAAGATCGATCCGGTCTCCGTTCGTAACACCATCGGTATGGTGTTCCAGCGTCCGAACCCGTTCCCGACCATGTCCATCGAGGACAACGTCGTGGCTGGCCTGAAGTTGGCCGGTGTTAAAAACAAGGCTCATCTCCAGGAGGTTGCCGAGAAGTCCCTGCGCGGCGCCAACCTCTGGGATGAGGTCAAGGACCGCCTGGACAAGCCGGGTGGCGGCCTCTCCGGTGGTCAGCAGCAGCGTCTATGCATCGCACGTGCAATTGCAGTTGAGCCGGAAGTTCTGCTGATGGATGAGCCGTGTTCCGCACTGGACCCGATTTCCACCCTGGCAATCGAGGACCTGATTCATGAGCTGAAGGAAGAATTCACCATCGTCATCGTGACCCACAACATGCAGCAGGCAGCTCGTGTGTCCGATCAGACCGCATTCTTCTCCCTCGAGGCAACCGGTAAGCCGGGTCGCCTGGTTGAGGTTGGCCCGACCAAGAAGATCTTCGAGAATCCAGACAAGAAGGAAACCGAGGACTACATCTCCGGTCGCTTCGGCTAAACGCTTTGCGTATGCCGTAATAAGCCAATAAGAGCCCCGTACTTCACGCGTGTTCACGCGAGGTACGGGGTTCTTATTGTTGTTGCAGTTTATGAGATTGCTGTTTGTTTCGGTGTGGGGCCGGGGGTGAAAATAATGTTTGTTTTGGGGCGGAATTGTCTGTTTGTTATCGGGCGGGGTAATCTTCCGAAGACGCAATCGAGCGTCCCCCGGAAAACTGTAGAGGGATCTGGGTAAATATATTTACATAGGAGTTATTCAATTATGGATAACCAGCAAAACGCGCAGTTCAATCCTCAGTTTTCCCCTGTGGGTGAGCAATCTTGGCCAGTAATCGCCGAAGAGAAAGCGCCGAAGCCAATTGTCGGTTACATTGCACTTGTAGTTGCGATTATTGGTTTACTCGGTTGTATCCCGGGGGCTTTGATTATTGGTTGGGTGGCGCTACCGGTTGCATTTATTTTATCGGTCGTCGGACTGTTTCAGCGCGCAACTACCAAAAAACCAGCTCTTATCGCTCTGATTCTTTCTGTGTTGGGATTGCTCATTGCGCCAATTGTATTTGTTTCTTCGGTAGGCAATGCCGTGGATGATGCGTTCAATCGGGATACGACTGCCTCTAGCCCGGATGGAAGCAAATCTGATTCTTCCGATTCTGGTGCTGCGGGCAGTAGTCGGGAGAATCCGTTGCCGATTGGAACGACCATCGAAAGTGAGCAGTGGGCCATTACTATCGATAGCGTAAATCTAAACGCTAACGATGAGGTTCTGGCGGAAAATCAGTTCAATGACCCTGCTCCAGAGGGGTTTGTATACGGACTTGTGCATGTTACTGCAAAGTACAAGGGGAATGACCCTCAGGGGCAGAGTTCCTGGCTTGGTATTAATTATGTAACTGCAGGTGGCCAAACCACGGACGAAACGGAGCTTTGGGCGGTGGTGCCTGACGAGTTTGACACCCTCGAGACGGTGTATGAGAACGGCGAAATCGCAGGTAACGTGGTAATCGTTGTGCCCATTGATGGGGCAGATCAGGGAGTTCTGGCAGTCACCCCAGATTTAATGTCAAAGAAGTCTTTTGTTGCTGTCTCTTGAGTAGCGGCTGTCTCTTGGGCCGCGGGGATGGACACGATATAGGAATCGGCATTCTCCAGACATCTAACGCGAAAAGTAATCGCACAAACAGTTACTGACTAGGTTTATGACAGGTGAATAGCGTTTACAGGCGGTAAAGTGTCATAAACCTAGTCAGTTTCTCGGTTTGAGGCGGTGTTGTGGCTGGGGCAGTGTTTAGCCTGGTGTGGCTTAAAAACAGCTCCACTTCGGTTTAAAACCCCGTGCCAGTTGGCCCATCGACGCAGCTCAACAGCCCCCAACATCTCTACAGCTCAGCCCAACACCCAGCCCCGCCCAGCCCCCCAACAGCCTGCAGCTTCACGGACCTACATCCGCAGGTGACGCTCCAAGGCCTGCAGGCGTTGGTTAAAGCTGCGCTGGTCGCGCTCATCCTCGAGCTTGTCCAGGTAGACATCGCGCTTGTAACCGGTGGCCAGGTAAATAATCCGGGCGGCAACCTCGACAGCGTGATCCGCGTAACGCTCGTAGAAGCGGCTCAGCAGAGTGACATCCACTGTCTGCGCAGGGGAGTGCGGCCAATTATCGTCGTTGGTCAGCGTAAACAGGTGCTGGTGGATGTCATCGATGCTGTCATCGGTCTTATCCAAGGCCAATGCCTGGTCAACGTCGTAGTCGATGAGCACCTGACGGGTTTCGTGCGTCATCTGTTCAGATACGGAGGCCATCTCGCGGAAGAACCCCTCCACGGGCTCTGGTAGTGCCTTGTTCGGGTGGCGACGCCGGGCAACGTTGGCAATATGCACACTCAATGCGCCCATGCGGGAGATGTCCTCGACAATGTAGAGGCCACTGACAATCTGTCGGAGATCACCAGCCACAGGAGCTTCGCGGGCCAACAGCTCGAAGGCTCGCTGCTCCGCATCCTGGCGCAGGTCCTCGAGAGAATCAATCTGGGAAAGAACTGTTTCAGCCGAGACCAAATCAGCCTCGAAGAGGGCCTTGTTCGCAAGCTTGTGCATGGAGCCAACTCGGTCACACATCACAATCAGGCTGTGGGCCAAGTTGTCCATTTGTTCTCGGTAGACAGTGCGCATGCGTTCCATAGTAGGCAATCCTCAACAACGTCGCGCGTTAGTGGGGAGCCCCCAATTACCCCTCGTAAAGTTATGTAAACACTCGCTCAGAACCGAAGCTTAGCCACCGGAGTGCATAATCTCCGCGCCCTCGGGCACGGTGTCGTCCTCCGGGTCGTCCAGCCAGCCCTCCGGCAATACCACCTTTGCAGGGGACCCCTGTCGGCCGCGGGCGCCGTCGGCGTCCTCCGGGCGGGCGTGGGCGCTGGGGCCGTCGTAAAGCGGTGCGAGAATCTCGTCGAGCGTTGCCAGCGAATCGACGCGCGCAAGAGACTTCCGCACCTCACTGCCGGCAGGGTATCCCCGCAGGTACCAGGCAATGTGCTTGCGCAGGTCGCGGCAGCCCTTACGCTCGCCCTCGTGCTCCACGAGCAGTTCCGCGTGACGACGGATAATCCCCGCGACCTCACCAAATGTTGGTGCCGGCGGCACTTCTTCGCCACGCAGCTCGGCGGACAACTGCGCGAACAGCCACGGGCGGCCAAGGCAGCCGCGACCGACGACGACACCGTCGCAGCCGGTCTCGTCGAGCATTTTGCGGGCATCGGTGGAGGCGAAGATATCGCCGTTGCCAAGCACTGGGATATCGCTGAAGCCGGAGTCGACCATGTGCTCCTTCAGCCGCGCGATCTGTGACCAGTCAGCGTGGCCGGAGTAGCGCTGCGCTGCAGTGCGGGCGTGCAGAGCCACAGCCTGGGCGCCCATCTCGGCGGCGATGCGGCCGGCGTCGAGGTGCGTGTGGTGCTCGTCATCGATGCCGACGCGGAACTTCACGGTCACCGGGATGTCCGTGCCCTCCGTGGCCTTGACCGCTGCGGCGACGATGTTGCCGAAGAGGCGACGCTTATATGGCAGCGCCGAGCCGCCGCCCTTGCGGGTGACCTTTGGTACCGGGCAACCGAAGTTCATGTCGATGTGGTCGGCGAGGTTTTCGTCGACGATCATCTTCGCGGCCTCGTAGGTCCACTTCGGGTCAGTGGTGTAGAGCTGCAGGCTGCGGGGGTTCTCGTCGGGCGCGAAGGTGGTCATGTGCATGGTCTTCTCGTTGTGCTCGACCAGTGCTCGCGCGGTGACCATCTCGCAGACATAGAGGCCCGAGACCGTGCCTGTACGCTGCAGCTCCTGCTCGCGGCACAGCGTGCGGAATGCCACGTTGGTGACACCGGCCATCGGAGCGAGTACCACGGGGGAAGCGAGCTCAAAGGGGCCGATGCGCATGTGCGCGGACGTGGCATCGGCGGGCTTGGCGGCGCTGAGTGGACTCGTGGAGGTATCTAACACGTACAGTATTGTGTCACGCTGAACTGCCGTTTTCGAATCTGTTTTATCTGGCGGATCGGATCGCCCCGGTTAGCGCTGCGTCCGCGGATGCCTGACGACGATCACCGTTCGGCGCCCCCTCCCACCGGGCAGGTCGGTGGTATTGCGGAGAATTTCCAGGATGTGGTTCGACTCTTCGTCGAGGTGTTCGGTGGGTTCGTCGAGAAGCAGGATTGGCGCTGTGCTGACAAGCGCACGGGTAAGAATGAGCCTGCGCCGCTGACCACCCGAGAGACTGTCCGCGCCGCTGTCCAGAATCGTGTCCAGGCCGTCGGGTGCGGCATCGACCCAATTGCGCAGGCCCACGGCGTCCAGCACGGAGTAGATGTCATCGTCGCTGATCTGCGGGTTACCAATAGAGATGTTGTCCCGCACCGTCGTGGCGAAAATGTGCTCATCCTCGGCGACGAAGCGCACCAGGTCGCACTGCTGCGTGCTTTCGTGGGGCTCTCCGGCACTTGTCGCACTGCGCCACAGCTCGCGTCCGTCTCCGTCAGTGATAGTCACCGTGCCCGCAACCGGCGGGATTAGTCCGGCGATTGTTTTCAGCAGCGTGGTCTTTCCGCTTCCCGACGGCGCCGTGATCTCCCGGTAGTCGCCAAAGGTGACCTCGAAGTTTTGCATCGGCAGTTGAGCTGGCTGGGCAGCGGGCCCTTCCGCAGTATTCGAGCTGTTGTCGTCGGGGTAGCCCACGATCAAGTCTTGAACCTGCAGAGTTGGCCGAACTGCCAGGTGGTTCTGAGGGAGCGTGGACGTGTGAATTGGCGCTGTGGGGGCTGGGGACGAGCGCATGGCATCCGCTTCCTCTGATTCGCTCGCACTTGACGCGAGCGTCAGCAAGGCTTCCCTCGATTGCGCCAGTGTTTGCGCAGCAGCTGGCAGCGGACCAACCGCTTCAAAAGCAGCTAGCGGCACCAGAACCAGAACTGTCAGCCACTCGGGGGAGTGCAGCAAACCGCCTCCAGCGCCCCCGGCCGAATCCGTCACCAACCATGACGCTACGACCACGGTCAGGACAGCGGTCAACACGCTAGCCGCGGTGCTCAGTGCGGAGGCGCGGGCATTTGCTCGACCTGCGGCGTCATCGATGGCCGCAACCGTTTTGCTGGAGGATGACGCGGCAGAGACTGCCTCATCCAACTGGCCGTGGATACGCAGGCCGGCGGCGTCGGAAAGCAGCGCTTCGACGGCAGCGGCATGCGACTGAAGCGCGGCCGCGCGACGCTGACTTGAGCGCGCAGTGGCGCGATACGTCAGGTAAGGAGCAACACCGCCGGCCAGAAGCAGTCCCACCGCCAGGAGAACCGCAGCGGCAGGCGAGAGTAGAGCCACAAAGATGACGGCGATGAGGGAGGTCATCAGCGCCACCAACGCGGGCACTATTGAACGCACGACGGCATCGGCAAGTGCGTCAATATTCGCCCCGAGCGCTGTGACAATATCGGAACGCTCACGCAGCGCCAGCGTACGGTCGGCCACGAAATGCTCCCATAGCTTCACGCGCGAGCGCTCGGCGGTTCGCAACGCCACATCGTGGGAGACCAACCGGTCGAGGTATCGAAACGCAGCTCGCGAAATACCCAGCGCGCGCACAGACGTCACCGCCAAGGTGATGTCCATCAGCGGTGGCATCTGCCAAGAACGCGTAATCAGCCACGCCGACACCACGGTCAGACTCAGCGCGGACAGCAGCGTGATGGTGCCCGCCAACACCGGCCAAACCAGGTCGCGGGGTTTCACCAGGCGACGAAGCGCTTGCAGAGTAGTCATCGCGACTGCACCTCCACCACGCCGTCGGCGGCCGCAATCAACAGCGGATCATGGCTGGTGGCAATCACTGTGGCTCCGCGCCGGGCACGTGCGTGCAGGAGCCTAATCACGGACTGCGCACTGTCGGTATCCAGGTGAGCTGTCGGTTCATCGAGGAGGACGAGGTCGCGGGTGTCGTCGGCAAGCTCGCGCCGAAGCGCCTCCCGCTGACGTTGCCCGAGCGAGCGCCGCGAATTGTCTCCCACCGTCGCTGCGTCCAACACTGGGCGCTGGGGCAGCCACGCGATGCGCCGCAGCAGATCCTGGTCACGGAGAATGCGCTGGCCGTCGCGAATAGTTACGGAGCCTTCCAACCCCTCGTGCACGATGCCGGCGACCGCAAGCAGCGCTGTCGTCTTGCCCACGCCGTTCGGCCCCGCCAGCACCGTCACTGTGCCTGGCTGCGCGATGGCGCTTAATTCACTTGGCCGCACGCCGTCTCGCCCCGGCGCGGAAAGGCGTTCGAACACGACCGTGGGGGCGCTGTGGACACTGCTTGACGACGTTCCTTCGGCCACCTCTTCCACAGTTTCAGAGGTGGTGTCTGTGGAGTTTGGAGTCTGGCCAGCGTCCTTGTCTAACAGTTCCGTGACTTCGGTGGCAGCGACCACACCGTCCTGGGCGGCGTGGAATTTCTGGCCAACCTGGCGCACCGGGCCATAGATTTCTGGGGCGATGATGAGCACTGCCAGGCCGGTTGCCAGCGTCATGTGGCCTCCCAGAAGTCGGAAACCGATGCCGACGGCGATGAGGGCGATTGACAGGGTGGTGAGGAATTCCAGGACCGACGCGGATAGGAAAGCGATGCGCAGGACCTCCATGGTGGATTTCCGGTGGCGGGTCGACAGGCGCTTGATTTCCTCGCTGGGGGTGTCGGCCATGTTGTGCGCTTTGAGCGTTGGCAGGCCGATGACCAGGTCGAGAATCTGACCACGCACCGTGCCGATGTCGGCCAGACGGCGTTCTGTGCGGCCCTCAGTGAGGCGACCTACCAGCCACATGAACAGTGGAATGAGTGGCAGCGTGACAACCGCGATGGCAACCGATGGGAGGTCCAACCATGCGACTGCGACCAGTGCCATCGGGGTAGCCAGCGCTGCGGCCACCAGTGCGGGGAGGAATTCCGCCACGTAGACGGCCACACCATCGAGCCCGACCGAAAGCAATGCGCGCCAGTGCGCGGTGTCGACAGTGCGAGGATCGCGCAGAGCCAGGGCTCGCAGTGCCCGGCTGCGCAGGTCTGTGGCCACGCGTGCACCCGCAGATTGGCCGAAACGCACGAGCGCGTAGGAGCAGGCCACCCGAACGAGTACAGCGGCCGTGGCTATCAGCGCGAATAATGTCCAATTAGGAGTTGCCTCACCCAGAACCTGCGCCGTAATAGTGCCGATTGCCAGCCCCAACGCGATTGTGGCACCTGTGCTCGCGGCGGTCAGTGCGCCCGCGAAAATGACCCAACGCCAGGCTGGGGCCGACAGCTTGAATAGTTTCGGATCGACAGGTGCCACTTTTTAGAAACTAACCTCCAACGGACGGTCTACTGTGAGACCTTACGTTCAGCCATCAACCGCTTGCGGAATACCCAGTATGTCCACGTCTGGTAGGCAATCACCAGTGGGGTAATCACCAGCGCGGTCCAGGTCATGATTTTCAGCGTGTAGGGGTTAGAGGCGGAATTCCAGATATCGAGGGAGACTCCGTCGGCAAGCGTCGTCGGCATCAGGTACGGGTACATGGCGCCGAAGACAACGGTGGTGACGGCAGTCACGGTGACGGCGGTTGCGGAAAAAGCGATGCCATCGCGGTTGCCTACGGTTGCGGAGATGGCAATGACCAACCCCGCGACGGCGATGACGACAACAGCCCACAGCCAGGTCTTTCCGTAGCCCAGCTGTGTCCAGATGAGGAACACGCCGCCAAATATCAGCGCCGACAGTGCCGGAATTCGAGCGGCGTTGCCGACCTCGTCGCGTAGCTTGCCGGCGGTCTTCAGCCGCAGGAACGTAACTGCGTGAAGAGCGAACACAGCCGCAAACGCAATCCCGCCGACCAGGGCGTACGGGTTCAGCAACCCGAGCAGGGTACTAAAGCCGGAGTCCAAGTTCTTGTCGGCATTCAGCGGGACACCGCGCACCAGGTTCGCGACCGCTACGCCCCACAGAATTGGAGGCAGCCAGGAGCCGAAGATAATCGCGCGGTCGCACCAGGCGCGCCAGTGCTCATCGTTGACTTTGAAGCGCCATTCCAGCCCGACGATACGGACAATCAACGCCACCAGAATCAGGAAGAGCGGCAGGTAGAAGCCGGAAAACATAGACGCATACCATTCCGGAAACGCCGCGAAGAGCGCGCCGCCAGCGGTAATTAGCCACACTTCGTTGCCGTCCCATACCGGCCCGATAGTTCCGAGCATCGCTTTACGACGCGGTTCATCGCGGCCAACGAACGGCAGCAGCATTCCGACGCCGAAGTCAAAGCCCTCGAGAAGGAAGTAGCCGGCGAACAGGAACGCGATCAGGACAAACCACAAAACGGGAAGATCTAATCCGAACATGTCAGAGATACATCCTTATCTACTTTGTGTCCTCAGTCGCGGAGACTTCGGAGTCGGGGCTGGCAGCGGACTGGGCATGGACCTTGTTGAATCGAACCGGAGACGAGATGATCGCGCCCAGATTGGTAGCGATTGGTGACGACGGGCCAGCGTGCTCGGGGTCATTGCCGATGGCGTTGATAGCCTCAGCGGATTCGGTCGGAGGTCCGGCAATAACTGCGCGGCGAATCAACCAGAACCACACCACTGCCAAAATCAGGTAGAGCAGGGTAAAGCCCACCAGGGTGATAATCACCGTGGCCGGTGCGTGGTCGGACACACCCATATCGACGGTCATGCGAATCAGCTCGGTGCGCGGGTCGCCCGCGTGATCCGGGTTCGGGTGCACAATCCAGGGCTGACGGCCCATCTCCGTAAAGATCCAGCCAGCGCTGCTGGCCAAGAACGGGAACGGAATCGCGAGGATACTGCAAGCGGCGAAAATGCGGGCTCGCTTGCCCGTCGGCACGCGCCCCTTGCGAGTAAATAGCCAAGCGAAAAACGCGATAGCCAGAGAACCGACCATGAGCCCAATCATGGCGCGGAAAGACCAGTATGTGACGAACAGATTCGGAGAGTAATTGCCTGGGCCGAAGACCGCCTCAGCTTTTTCTTGCAGGTCCTGCACGCCCTGGAGCGTGACGCCACTGAACTTGCCCTCGGCCAGGAAGGGCAGCACCCATGGCACCTCGATGAGATGCAGCACCGAGTCGCAATTGTTGTGCGTACCGACGGTCAGAATCGAGAACATTGGATCTGTCTGCGTGTGGCACAGGGACTCGGCCGATGCCATCTTCATCGGCTGCTGCTCGAACATAAGCTTGGCCTGGATATCGCCGGTGATAAACACCGCCAGCGAGCTGAGCACAGTTGTCCAGAGCCCGACCTTCATGGACTTGTGAAACGTCCGTTCGTGAACAGTATTGCTCTGGCCACCGCGGCGGCTCTGAACCAGCCACCAGCCACTGACGCCGACAACGAGCGTGCCGGCGGTAAGGAAAGAGCTGGCCACGGCATGCGGGAAAGCTGCCAAGGCAGTGGAGTTGGTCAACAGTGCGCCAAAGTCTGTAAGCTCTGCGCGGCCGGTTTCCGGGTTGTAGACCGCGCCTACAGGATGCTGCATGAACGAATTGGCGACGATGATGAAATACGCCGAGATATTCACCGCAATAGCGACAATCCAAATCGAGAGCGTGTGCATCCAGGTGGGAATACGCCCCCAGCCGAAAATCCACAGTCCCAGGAAAGTGGATTCCAGGAAGAATGCGATGAGGCCTTCAAGAGCCAGCGGGCCGCCGAAGACATCACCGATCATGCGGGAGTACTCCGACCAGTTCATACCGAACTGGAATTCCTGGACGATACCCGTGGCTACGCCCATGGCGAAGTTAATAATGAAGATGGTGCCGAAAAGCCGCGTCGCTCGGTACCAAAGGTCATTTTTCGTCGTGGCCCACAGTGTCTGCATGAGCGCGACGAGCGGAGCTAGACCAATTGTCAGTGGGACAAAAATGAAGTGGTAGACGGTGGTTATGCCAAATTGCCAACGAGATATATCGACGACATCCATGTTTCCTCGACTGAAAAAGTAGACATAAACGATGCGTGTACTTCGTCGGATTTGTCGAAGCCTGCATCAAGTGCCCGCAGTATTCCTGCTTATTAATTCAGTCGGACAGGAGGGGTAAAAAGTTCCGGGGTGTGAACTTATCGACGCGGGCAGGGCAAAACTCGCGGAGGGCAATTATTAAAAACAAGCGCGTAATTGCTAGGCTATTTTGTTGCGCGGGCCTTTAGCTCAGCTGGTAGAGCTACGGACTTTTAATCCGCAGGTCGCGGGTTCGAGCCCCGCAGGGCCCACAAGCACGCAAAACCCCAGGTTATTAACGGCCTGGGGTTTTGTCGTATCTTGCCTGCATTTGCTCTCCGCGGTACCTATTTTTCCCGCTTGTGGTAGCCCATCCGTGGCTTGAAGCCCGCCGGGTGCTTGAGCTGCGCCACTGCATCGGCGACTATCAAGCGGAAGCGTGGCTTCATCGGTGGCATCTGTGAGATCTGGAACCATCCGACATCAGTGGATTCATCATCAGCGACATAGGGGACGTCGTCGCCAACAACACTGCAGCGCATGGAGATATCCAGATATGAGGCAACATCGCCGTTGAGGTGTTCGATAGGGCCAACGGCGCCAGTGCCAAGCAGGGCCTCAACTGTGACATCGAGTCCCGTTTCTTCCTTTACCTCTCGCACGGCGGCGTCGTGAGGCTGCTCGTCCGGGTCGATAATTCCGGTGACTGGGGTCCATTCACCATTATCGGAGCGACGAACCAGCAAGACCTCGGGCAAGGCGTACATCGGTGCATTCGGCGGAACATCGCGAATGACGATAGCCGTGACACCGGGGAGCCAGAGCGGAGCGTGGCCCACTTTTTCGCGGAGCTGAACAATGAAATCCGGAATTGCCATAGTTGCGAGTTTATCTGAGTACTAGTAGCGTCCGCGGAAATAGTAAGAAACTCCAGTTCAACCGTAGATTTTGGGAAAAGGGTACTTATCCTCTATAGTTCTTTACGTTGCTAAGAGCGCGCGCAATTGCAATGTTCATACACTGCAGATGTACGCGGAATATGCCATTGAGTGGCCAACTCTTTGCAGCGTTAAGTCGGGCTCCCATCGTCTAGAGGCCTAGGACTCCGCCCTTTCACGGCGGCAACACGGGTTCGAATCCCGTTGGGAGTACCACTAAAAATCATGATGGCCCTGTGGCGCAGTTGGTTAGCGCGCCGCCCTGTCACGGCGGAGGTCGCGGGTTCAAGTCCCGTCAGGGTCGCAATTCTAAACGCCAGTTCCGGTTGGAGCTGGCGTTTTTTGCTTTTGGTTAGTGGTGCGCTGGGCGTCGGCGTGGGTAATGGACAAAAAGTGTGTCTGATTCTCAAGATGGTGACTGGTGAGAAGCCAAAAACTACGGGCTGCAAACGTGAAACTGTATGAGTTTATGACACTTTCAGGCCATTTTTCGGGCTATTTTTGTCATAAACGTAGTCAGTAACTTGCATCGCCCCAACGCCGCCAGCCATAAACGTAGTCAGTAACTCGCATCGGTGTCACTGGGGGAGAGGGGGGCTTTACCCGGGTTTGGTGGGGAGAGCTTTTGCCACAGTCTAGGTTGTCCCGAGACCCGGGGCTGGATGTCAGTTTTCAACTTAAAATATCCGCCATGAACTGGCGATTTGCTTATGTTCAACGCTGTTCTGTAGAGTAACAACTCGTGCACAGCGCTGGTAATCCAGAAAGATGAGCACAGCATTTAAGGCCCTGTGGCGCAGTTGGTTAGCGCGCCGCCCTGTCACGGCGGAGGTCGCGGGTTCAAGTCCCGTCAGGGTCGCCACTTGATTAATTTCAAGTCTGGCCAGATAGCTCAGTCGGTAGAGCGTCCGCCTGAAAAGTGGAAGGTCAGCGGTTCGATCCCGCTTCTGGCCACAATTAATCCCCAGCCTGGAAACGGGCTGGGGATTCTTTGTTTTACCAGATGTTTGTCGGGTTAAGTAGCAAAAAGTGTGTCCGCTCGGCGTGTTGCGGGGCGGGCACACCGTTTGTTACTTCATGGGGCCTTTT
>NZ_JASPJU010000012.1:89406-111044 GCF_030232435.1 Corynebacterium sp. MSK012 | reverse complement strand
GGTAGTGCTCGACGGGTTAACTCCCCGGGAGGTAATCTCTGGTGTTATCCATGATGCAATGACCGCCTGACCCTACCGGCCATTTTTCAGGTCATTTTTGACATAAACGCAGTCAGTAACTCACTAGCGCTGACACCAAAAGAAAAACCGGGCCCGAATAAGGTGTGAAACCTCATTCAAGCCCGATTCTCTGGGGCTAGCTGTTAGCCCCTGAACAACTTCAGGTTAAAGCTTTACTCCAAGTAGTCGCGCAGAACCTGCGAACGCGATGGGTGACGCAGCTTGGACATCGTCTTGGACTCGATCTGACGGATGCGCTCGCGTGTCACACCGTAGACCTGGCCAATCTCGTCAAGCGTACGCGGCATGCCGTCGGTAAGGCCGAAGCGCAGGCGGACGACACCGGCTTCACGTTCGGAGAGAGTCTCCAGAACGTCGCCAAGCTGGTCCTGGAGGAGCGTGAAGCTGACGGCGTCCACAGCGATGACTGCCTCTGAGTCCTCAATGAAGTCACCGAGCTGGGAGTCGCCCTCGTCACCGATGGTCTGGTCCAGCGAAATGGGTTCACGAGCGTACTGCTGAATCTCGAGAACCTTTTCCTCGGTGATGTCCATCTCCTTAGCGAGCTCTTCCGGAGTGGGCTCGCGGCCCAAATCCTGGAGCAACTCGCGCTGGATACGGCCGAGCTTATTAATGACCTCAACCATGTGAACCGGAATACGAATGGTTCGAGCCTGGTCGGCCATTGCACGAGTAATTGCCTGGCGAATCCACCAGGTTGCGTACGTGGAGAACTTGTAGCCCTTGGTGTAGTCGAACTTCTCGACGGCGCGAATCAGGCCGAGGTTGCCCTCCTGAATCAAGTCGAGGAAAGCCATGCCACGGCCGGTGTAGCGCTTTGCCAGGGACACCACAAGACGGAGGTTGGCTTCGAGCAGGTGATTCTTGGCGCGCTGACCGTCACGAGAAATCTCGCGCAAGTCGCGCTTCTGAGCGTAAGCGATGCGCTCGCCGGCTTCCTTGGCCTCGTCAATCTTGTACTGCGCGTACAGACCGGCCTCGATGCGCTTTGCCAGACTGACTTCTTCCTCGGCAGTCAGCAGCGCGACCTTACCAATCTGCTTGAGGTAGGCGCGGACAGAGTCGGCGGAGGCGGTGAGGGCAGCATCTTTGCGGGCCTGACGCAGACGAGCGGACTCGTCCTCGTTCCAGACCTCGTCGCCCTCGTCCTCTTCATCCTCGTCTTCGTCTTCGTCCTCGTCGTCCTCTTCTTCATCATCGTCGAGGTCGTCGTCTTCGAGGTCGTCATCATCCAGATCGTCGTGAAGATCATCGTCTTCGAGATCATCATCCAGATCCGGGTCGTAGTCCTGCTCCTGCTCCAAGTCGTGGTCGAGTTCCTCGTCCTCGAGCTCTTCGTTCTCAGTTGCGTCGAGAGCCTGCGCGTCCTTCGCCTTCGCTGCAGCAGCCTTGGCCGCGGTGGCCTTCGCAGCCGTTGTCCGCTTAGTTGCCTTCTTGGCGGCGGCCTTACGCGTGGTCTTCTTAGCGACGGACTTCTTGGCCGCCTTCTTCACGGTCTTCTTGGCCGCTGCCTTCTTAGCGGTCGTCTTCTTCGCCGCAGTTTTGGTAGCAGCCGTCTTTTTGGCAGCAGTTTTCTTCGCGGCAGTCTTCTTTGCCACGGTCTTCTTCACTGCCTTCTTGATGGCCTTCTTTACAGCCTTCTTTGCAGGAGTAGCTGAACCGGTGCCACTCCCGGTGGATTGGTCCTGAGCTTGCCCCAGTTCGTTGCCTGCCACGAACGCCCTTTCACGATGTACGTTGTGTGCGCCGCCAAAGCCGCCGCCAGCTTCTCTCGGTCGAAGAGAAGCTCAACGCGCCAGTGGTGCGCCTTTACTTCGTCTATAGCCAACTAGCCGAATGGAAAACATTCAGAGCTGACCTTTTCGTGCCACGGTCATCAGTGTTGCTTTCTGGCTCCTAGCGAAGAAGTAATCGGTGAAAATCCTCATCGAAGCAGTGCGCTGGAATTCGATTTTCCCAATCCTCCTCGAGCCTGTTGATTATTCAACCTTGCCGTGAGTCAACTTCTTATTGTAAACCAATTCTTAAAATCGCCGCCACGGGGCATGGCTTCAAGCACGTGTCACGCCCGACACGTAGCTACCAATCCCCATATAAGAAATGAAAGTGGTTAAGGGTAAAGTCCCTGGTCAGCTGCAAAGGCGGCGCCAGCAATACCCGCATTATTATCCAAACTTGCGGGGACAACTGGAGTCTTACATGTCAACAGCGGAATCCACTTTTCGTGTTCGCGACTGATTCCGCCGCCGACGATGATCCGTGACGGCCAAAACAGCGCCTCGTAGGTCTTAAGCACCTTGCTCACGCGCTCAGCCCACTCTTCGAAGCCGAGCCCCTCCACATCCTTAACTCTCGCGGATGCAAAGTGTTCGGCCTCCATGCCATCAATGATGAGGTGGCCTAACTCCGAATTGGGGTAGAGCAGTCCGTCATGAATAAGCGCGGAGCCGATGCCTGTACCAAAAGTTAGCAACAACACGGCGCCTGTCTTATTGCCCGGATCGCCAAACTGGACTTCAGCGAGGCCGGCAGCGTCAGCGTCGTTAAGCACGTGCGCCTTGTTGTTGGGCAGGTATTTAGCGAAGAGCTCTTGGCAGTTCGTATTAACCCAAGAACCGTCAATATTGGCGGCCAGCAAGGCAATCTGATTCTGTACGACGGACGGAATCGTGATGCCGACATCGGAATCCCACTTCGCAATGTCCACAATTTCTGCAATGGTCTCCGCAACCGCTTCCGGAGTTGCCGGCTGTGGCGTGAAAATTTTAATGCGGTCGCCAATAAGCTGCCCAGTTTCAAGGTCTACGCGGCCACCCTTGATTCCAGAGCCTCCCACGTCGATGCCAAATCCAATTCGTTGTCCCATAGCTCAAATTGTACGAAACAGACACAATGGGGGCATGAGCAATAACTCGCATGGCACCGAACAACTCGCTAACAGCGCGGATAATAGGGGGTCTGCTGCACCGAATAGCCCCGGGTCCGTGCGGCCCAGCGTCGGGGAATTGCGTGACCGCGCGGTACTTATCGCCCGCGCAGCCGCGGCGCACATCGCCAGTCGTCGGGTCGAACTCGGCTCCGATGGCGTTTTAGCAAGTTCCGAAACGAAGTCCTCAGCTGTTGACCCCGTCACCGTCGTCGACCGTGAATCTGAGGAGCTCATTCGTTCGCTTATCAAGACGTTTAGCAGCTCTGACCGCATTTTGGGCGAAGAAGGCGGGCTTGACGACGGCGCGAGTTCCCCAGCGCAGGCTGCCAACGAGGGCGAAGCGGTGACCTGGATTGTAGACCCCATTGATGGCACGGTGAATTTCCTTTAC
Organism: Corynebacterium sp. MSK012; assembly: GCF_030232435.1. Classification (NCBI taxonomy): domain Bacteria; kingdom Bacillati; phylum Actinomycetota; class Actinomycetes; order Mycobacteriales; family Corynebacteriaceae; genus Corynebacterium; species Corynebacterium sp. MSK012. The sequence continues at coordinate 107,643 of NZ_JASPJU010000012.1, read as the reverse complement.
GGCCTGCCCAATTGTGCCGTGAGTATCGCTTGCGCCGTAGGCGATGAGGTAGTGGCGGGTGCAGTGGCAAATGCGTCCTCGGGAGAGATTTACAGTGCAGCTAAGGGAGAGGGCGCTCAGGTTTCTCGACGGGACGGCACTGTGCAGACGCTTAGTTGTTCCCCAACGGCCGAGCTGGAAAAGACACTTGTGGCAACGGGATTCAGCTATTCCGCTAGTCTCCGGCAGGTGCAGGGCCGGATAGCGTCGCAGTTGCTGGGGGAGTGTCGAGATATTCGGCGCATGGGATCGGCGGCGCTGGATTTGTGCATGGTGGCGCACGGCCGTGTTGATGCGTATTACGAACACGACATCAAGGTTTGGGATTATGCAGCTGGTGCTCTGATTGCGGCTGAAGCAGGCGCAAGGATTAGGGTCCCGGAATTCACTCAGTGTGCCAACGTTACTGGCCGGCCGGAGGGAGACCCGCTCGACTTTGGTGTCGGTGCGGCGAACTCTGAAGTTGCCGATGCGTTCTTCGAGGCATTGGATGGTGCTATCGCGAAGGCTAGGAATTAGTGCGTCGGTCTAGGAGCAGGTGCTCGAGCCTAACGAGCTCAAACCCTCTAGGTCGGCTTGTTCGCCACGGTTCAATGCGGACATCGTTTCCTCAACCTGGCTGGCTACTTCGAGATCCTTAAACCCCTTACCCAACGACACATCGACGGTTGCATCCGGCCGACCATCGTGGATGAGCTCAAAGCAGGGGAAAAGAGCGTGAAGCGCCGCGGCGTGGCCATTGAAGTCCTCGCCATAACGCAGCTGGCCGAAGCAACCGAGGTCTTGGTTTTCCACAATAGGGTCGTTGCCGTAGGGAACCTGCTCATCGAGGACAAAATCGAGCTGCCGCAATTGCTCGGCGACGGTTGTAGCCTGGCCGACTTTGCCGTTGGCATTATAAACGCGCACATGAACATCCGACGGTGGAACGACGTGCTCTCCGATTAGCGTGGTGGAGGAAACAGGGGCCCCAGCCGCGGGGAGGGAACAGGACACCGGATAACTTGCCGGTTGGCTGCGGAATGCCAATACCCACAACGTAGCGGCAATCACTACAGCAACGACGGAAACCACCACGTAGGGAACAATTTTTCGTCGATGTGATGTGCTCGAAGTGCTCGCGGGGCCTGAACTCATAGCCATCATGTTATCCTCTCCTCGGCTTATGGGCATAGAAACCTATTCTGACCTGCAGAGATGACAGATTGCGTGAATTGCCTTAATATCCGCTGAGAAAGGCGCTGGAGAGTACAGGGTGTCAATCGTCTCAACGCGTTGTATTCTCCGAGAAAAAGTCAGTTCACAATGTCTAGCAAAGGTCCAGAAAGAAGGTTTGGGACATGGCTGTAAACTACGATGCCCCGCGTACTCGTGAAACCGAAGAGCTGGAGACCGATTCCCTCGAGGGCCTTCAGGCTGCATCTGCTGAGAAGGAAATCGACGACACTGACGACGGCGAAATTGTTGAGCCGTTCGAGTTGCCGGTTGCCGACATCGCGGGTGAAGAATTCGATATGGATGTTGCCCCGAAGGGGGAGGATGAATTCACCTGTGGCTCCTGCTTCATGGTGATGCACCGCTCAATGATCGCAATCGATAACGGCGATGGATTCCCCATCTGTCAGGACTGTGCCTAATCCCCGCACAGCCGGGATAGCTTCCTAGGAAAAAGGAAAACCGCCACTACCACGGTTCTGGCGGCGCTGGGGCCGTCGGCAAGCGTGTAGCGGCGGTGAGAGATTTGACCTAGCGGTCGAAGAGACTGTCAAGCAGTGCCTCGGGGTGGCGGGTGGAGACCAGCCAATAGGGGGTGGGGTCGTCCGGATCGTCGAGGACTAGCAGCACCATCGTGGGAATCCACGTGTGTGTAACCAGGAACGCTGCTGGATCGAGCTGACGGCCCAACGCATTGCGCTGCGCGGACTTCGGGACCACCAGGGATTTGGCAACAACCGATGCTGGCAAAACTGCCGTGCCAGCGTGAAGCCAGCGTTCACCAGTGCTGTCCACTTCCACGGACACCGTGGTCTTCGACATAGTCAACAGCACCCACACGCCCACGGCCAGACAAATAATGCCGCCGATGACAAGCCAAAACGGTGAACGGTTAAAGCCAATCTGGGCCGTGCATACAAAAACGGCAGCAGCGCCGAGTACCCAGAACCACCAGGGAACCCAGAGCTTTTCGGAATAGACAATCGATGAATCTCCGCTCGAGCTCATTGCTATTGCCGCACCTTCAGAGACGGATGCTGAGCTGTCGTCGCGACGAGGCTGCAGGTTATCTTTTCCACTCACGGTTATCCATTCTAGGGCACGGCTATGCTCGGTACTGACAAGGCCGAAGTGCGGTTCTTAAAAGACGCGACAGCGAAGGATATACAAAGAGATGACTTATGCCCCGGTGCAAGTGAAAAAGCTCGCTAAAGACGCTGTGATTCCCCAGCGTGCGCATGCCGATGATGCCGGTGTGGATTTGAGCTCAGTGGAGGATGTCATCCTAGCACCAGGGCAGCGGGCGCTCGTGGGAACCGGTATTGCCATTGCTTTGCCGGCGGGCACAGTGGGATTGGTTCATCCTCGCTCCGGATTGGCTTTCAAAAAGGGGCTGTCCATCGTCAACGCTCCCGGCACGATTGATGCCGGTTACCGTGGTGAGCTTAAAGTCTGCCTGATCAACTTGGACCCGACCAATGCGGTGGAGATCGCCAAGGGCGATCGAATTGCCCAATTGGTTGTGCAGAAGGTCGAGCTCAGCCCGCTGGTGGAAGTCGATGAGCTCGATGAAACTGAACGCGGCGCGGGCGGTCACGGGTCAACCGGAGTGTCCACGACGCTTTAAAACGCCTCTGACAGCGCGGGGACCCTACCAAGTGTGGTTCAATGCGTGAAGAGCTCAATAAAGCGTTTACAAAGATTTCTTTTTAGCGAGGTGTCAATAAACCACCATGTGGCCATTTGGAAAGAAGAACCAGCCAGAAGAACCAGCTGCTGAGGAAGAGGCCGTTACCACCGACTCTGCGGCGCCAGCTTCTGAGGAGGCTACCGCAACCGTGCATGACGACGCGTCGGAAACCGCCGCGGAGAACGCACCAGCAAACGGCCCCTTCGATATCAACAGCGCTAGCCCGACGCAGTTTGATTTTTCGGACTTCGCGAAGGCCAGCCTGAACCTCGGTTCGATGCTGCTGCCTATTCCTCACGTTGGTGATATTCAGGTGGAGATGGGGCCGACAGGTCCAACCATGCTGCACGTCGCCACTGAGCATGGCCGCGTAACTCCTGTAGCATTCGCTGCTCCGACGTCGGGCGGCCTCTGGGAGGAGTCCGCTCAGGAAATCAAGGACGGTCTTGAGTCCGATGGCCTCGATGTCCACGTCGAGCAGGGGCCGTGGGGTTCTGAGGTCGTAGGTCGCACCTCCGATATGGAAATGCGAATCATCGGCGCCGACGGCCCGCGTTGGATGCTTCGCATGACGGCTTCCGGTCCGGCTGATCGGGCGGAGGAACTCGCAGATCTCGCCCGCGGTCTCCTTGCCCGTAGCTTCGTCTCTCGCGGTGAAAACCCGATGCCAGCAGGTCAGCCGCTTCCGGTTACGCTGCCGTCCCAGATGGCCGAGCAGATTCGTCAGGCATACCAGCAGCAGACCCAGGCTGCCCAAGCTGAAGGTGAACCTGGGCAGGTGCCAGGCGCTACTGGTATCAACCCGGATGGTTCCACCAATTAGTTTGGTTAACCTGCCAGCAGAGAGAAGCTAACTGCTTGACCAGGTAGAAGAGGATCTGCAGGCGCCACTGTGCACTGCCCGCCGCCGTCACCCGACGGCGGCTTTTCTCTTGTCAGCGGGTAGTATCACACTGCGTGAACATCGAAGTGACTATTGACCGTCCCGCTGCCGGCGGAGAATTCATTGCCAGCTATGACGGACGTATCGGTTTCGTCACCGGCGGTATCCCCGGCGAACGCGTTCTTGTCGAAATTACCAATCCTGATGCCAAGCTGTGGCGCGGCAATGTCGTTGAGGTTTTGGATCCCTCAGAGCATCGAGTTTCGCAGCGTTGCGAAGCAGCTCAGCAGGGCGCGGGCTGTTGCGACTGGGGTTTTATTGATCCTGAGCACGCGGCGCGTCTCAAGGCTGATGTCTTGACCGATTGCCTGCGTCGTCTTGGACGTTTCACCGCCGACGAGCTGCCAGCTATCGATGTTCTTCCACTGGCTCCGACCTCCCGTTGGCGCACGCGCGTGCGGCTGGGTGTGGATTCCCAGGGACGAGCGGGATTACGTCGTTCCCGTTCCCACGAGCTCGTCATCGGCTCCGAGTGCGTCCAAACAGTTCCCAATCTCATCGCTGGCTTTTCGACGGCCGGAACCATCCCTGTTGCTAAGCCTGCTCGCGGTCGAGGGAGCAAGAAGCCGAAGCCAGGAGAACTCCATGTGGCCATGGACACGGAGGGTAACCGAAGTGCTGTGTACGTTTCCGGCAGCGGCAGGAACCGCAAGCAAACGTTGATTGAAGGCGAGCCAACTACACAGCACACCGTTCACGGAATTACTTTCGATGTGCCGACGACCGGTTTTTGGCAAGCCCATTGCCATGCCCCTGATTTCTATGGATCGCGCATCATCGACCTGTTGGTTGGTCAGTCTTTCTCCTGCGGTTGGGATCTTTACGGTGGCGCAGGCGTTCTGTCGGCGGCACTGCGCAAGCTAGTTGACGCAGAGGGTTCAATTCTCTCTGTCGAGGGTTTTGCCGCGGCCGCGACGGCGGGGCGCAAGGCTTTCACTGCAGCTGACCACAGTGGAAATGCGTCGCCTGCGGCACCAGTCCGGTACGTAACCGGGGATGTCACCAAGGTAGTGCGCCGCGAAGTTGCTAATGCGGAAACACCAAACCCGGATATCGTCGTTCTCGACCCTCCGCGCTCCGGTGCTGGTAAGGATGCCATTGCCGCTATTGCAGAAGCCAAGCCACGCACGGTCGTACATTTCGGTTGCGATCCGGCGACTTTTGCCCGCGATGCCCGGTACTGGGCTGACTACGGCTACGCGTTCAAACACCTCGAGGTCGTGGACGCATTTGGTCTAACGCATCACTTTGAAACCATCGCGGTGCTGGAGCAGCTGTAGCTAGAGTGGCTGCCGCATGGGCGCAAGAACGTTGGCGCCGATCACGTCGGCAAGCAAATGTGCCTGCCATGGGCGGAAACCCTGTTCGCTGAGGTGAGCGGAGATTTCGGTAACGGCTGGCAGGCCGCCAGCGTAGTTGTCGTGGTGGCGGAAAACGAATGAGCCGACTGCGCGGCTGTGAATCCACCACACCAGTTCACGTGTCTGCGCGGAAGTGATGAGTGTATCTTTGCGCAGATGTATTTGGGCACAGACGTTGTCGATGCAGTCTCGCGTGGTTTCGAAAATCTCGGCGGCTTGTGGGGCATGTTCAGCCCAACGCCGAAAGTGGGGCATCTGGTTGGGAGCCTGCTTCTGGGGCTTCGGCCATGACGACCTGGGTTCCTGACGGGCTTCATTAACGACCTTCAACCAAGCGTCCGCAGCACCGCGACGGCGACGTGGAAATCCACGGATTGCAGTCAGTTCACGCTGCGTACCGGGGAGTTGTTCTGCGATTGTACGTAGAACGCTGTGACCCATGACGTGTGTTGGGGAGACATCACGGCGCTGCGCGATTTCGTCACGCTCAGTCCACAGTGCACGGGCGACGTGAAGTTGTTCGGGAGTGCGCAGCTTCCCAATCCCTTTGAGCCCCTGCCACGAGTGTCCGACGTGCAGACCATCGAGGTATTTACGGTTTAGAGCGAGTTCGCGTTCGCATTCCTGTTCCAGCCATTCCAAACGGTCGAGCTCAGTCAGCGCCTGACAAAGAACCTCGGCGAGTTCGATGAGCAGCTCGACATCCAAGGCTGCGTAGTCCAGCCAATCTGCTGGCAGTGGACGAGTAGACCAATCCTCTCGACCGTGCCCCTTGGCAAGTCCAACTCCGAGGAGTCGCTCTGTCAGAGCTGCTAAGTTGACTCGCTCCAGGCCGAGAAGGCGGCCGGCCAGCTCAGTGTCAATGACTTTGGTGGGGTAGAGACCCAGAGCTGCGAGGCAGGGAAGGTCAGAATGAGCGGCGTGAATAATCCAGGTCAGGTCGTTGACTGAGGAACCGAAAACGGCCATCGCCTTGCGACCATCTTCGGGATCGATGAGAAAGGTGCCCGCTCCACGGCGGCGAAATTGAAGCAGGAAGGCGCGGTCGTCGTAGCGATATGCCGAAGCTCGTTCAGTATCGACTGCGAGCCAACCGTGTCCTTTGGCCAGCTGCTCACCGGCGTCAATAATGTCGTCGATGGCAGAAAGCACGCGTGGAGTTCCCTCGGCTGGGGCAAGTCTTACTTCTACGTCGGGACTAGTTTCCACGTCGGAGCTCATCGCACGCCTCTTCGGTCGTCGGTATCAGCAGTCGCCGGTATCAGCCCAGCAGGGAAACGCCGACGGGTGGCAGACCAGCGACGTTCGCTAGTACCTGAGCGAAGGATTCAACGTGGGTGCGCAGGTCGGTGCCACGAGCAGTCCACGATGCGCGCATTTCTAATTGAAAGGCCTGTGGCTTGCCGCCGATCTCGCCATAGCGGACAGAGTTCGTAGTAGTCACCGTGCCACCCAAGTTCGACAGTTCGGCGTTGTTCTCAGCCAGAGCCTCGGTGAGCCATTGCCAGGCAACCTGGGGAAGCAACGGATCTTCCGCGAGGGAGGCATCCATATCCGCCTGGATGTATGCAACCAAGCGCATGTCACCGTCCCAGGTTTCCTCACTGCGGGGGTCATGGAGCAAAATTAAACGACCAAAGGCATCGTCGTTCGAGGACTCGGGGACGATATCAGCTTCGGGCTGCGTGACCTCAAGCGAGACAGCGTGGCTAAACGGTGCCAGCTTCTGCGGTGGCCGAACGGTGCCCAGAGCAATCTCAGGTCGCAGTTCAGCAGAGTGCATTGACTGGACCGCGGCGCGGAAGTTCTGTGGCATTGAATCGGTTCCATTCACGCGCCTGAACTTAGCCATATGACGCTTGCGTTAGTGGGAGGCGCGCCGAAAAGAGTGGGAAGCGACCAAGCGGTTCGTCGAAAACGCACAGCAGGGCGAGAGAATTTCCTGTTCTTAGTACCCCACATATCAATTTCTAAGGTAAGTGGGGCATGATTGTCCGTATGAACAATCGTCGCACTTTGACTGATGCCCCGATTCTTGATGCAGCTTACGGTCGAACTCCTTCGCGCCGCCCGGTGTGGTTTATGCGGCAAGCTGGTCGTTCACTGCCTGAGTACCGTGAGGTGCGCAAGGACATCGGTATGTTGGACTCTTGCTTCCGCCCGGAACTGCTCGCTGAGATTACTATGCAGCCGGTACGTAGGCACGACGTTGATGCTGCGATTCTTTTTTCCGATATCGTCGTGCCGCTGAAGGCTGCGGGTGTCAACCTGGATATTGTTCCTGGCCGCGGTCCAGTAATGGATACTCCGGTGCGCTCGGAAGCAGACATCAAGGCTCTACCGGAAGTCACGGAAGAGCAACTCGCTCCGGTGGCCGAGGGTATCGGCCTCATTCTGCAAGAGCTGAATGATACCCAGGCACTCATTGGTTTCGCCGGTGCACCGTTCACCTTGGCGTCGTACCTGATTGAAGGCGGTCCATCCCGCAATCACGAGCGCACTAAGGCGCTGATGCACTCGGACCCTGAATTGTGGGATCACCTGATGCAGAAAATCACTCCGATGGTGATTGCTTTCCTGCGCGCGCAGATTGGCGCTGGTGTGGACGCTATTCAGCTCTTCGACTCCTGGGCTGGCTATCTCACCGAGCGTGATTACCGCCGCTTTGTGTTGCCGTACTCGAAGGAAATCTTCCAGGCTGTCGCCGACGCCGGCATTCCGCGCATCCACTTCGGTGTGGGCACCGGCGAGCTTCTCGGTGCGATGGCTGAAGCCGGCCCAGAAGTCATGGGCGTCGACTGGCGCGTGCCACTGGACGTTGCTGCCAACCGCATTCGTGCCACGCTTTCCGACGTTCACCGAGGCGCAGACCCGGCGGAAAACAGCCTTGCATTGCAGGGCAACCTTGACCCGGCGATTCTCTTTGCCGGTGAAGATGCAATGACCCAAGAGATTCAGCGCATCTGCTCTGAGGCGGACCGTGCAATTAAGCGTGGTGACGCCCGTGGACATATCTTCAACTTGGGTCACGGGGTGCTACCGAATACCGATGCCGACGCGATTACGCGCGCCGTTGAGATCATTCACGCAACGTAAAAGCCGACGCAACAGGCGTGTAAAACACGCACTAGCTAATTTCCTACAAGTCTTATCGACCGTGCCCGCTCGAGGCGCGGGCATAGAGAAAGCGTACGAAATACCGTGGTTGCACAACCTTCTACCATTGCCGTCATAGGTGGCGGTATCTCCGGCCTGAGCGCAGCGTATGAGTTGCGTAAAAAGCTCGGACCCGCCGCAAGAATAATTGTCATCGAGTCCAGTGCACAGGTCGGCGGCAAGCTGAAGACTCGACCAGGAGCTAACGGCCCTCTTGAGGCGGGCGCTGAGGCGTACCTGGCGTTCCGTCACGATGCCACCGATTTTTTCAAGGAACTCGGGTTGGCAGATCAGCTAGTCGCCCCTTCGGGGCTGCCTTCCAAGCTCTACATTGGCGGTGAACTCAAGGACCTTCCGCGTAACACGGTCACCGGTATTCCAGGAAGTTCAGAAGGGTTGGGCTACCTCCTCAGCGAGGCCACCCTCGCCAAGATTGATGCCGAGTCGAACCCCGAGCTCACTCCAGCCTTGCACTGGGTACTGGGTGACGACATGAATGTCGGCCAGCTGGTCGCGGCGCGGCTCGGTGAGGAAGTCGTTGACCGCATCGTCTCCCCGCTGCTCGGGGGCGTCTACTCAACCACCGCATACGATCTGGGTCTGCGTGCGACCATCCCACAGTTGGCGGCAGCGCTTGATGAAATGGCTAGTGTCGGTGACCATGTCAGCCTCACCGGCGCTGTCCAGCGCGTTCTGGAAGCACGTAAGGAGGCGCAGCAGGCGCGTCTGAGTAGTGAGGCTGCGACAGATTCGACGAAGACGAATCGACCGGTGGTCTTCCAAACGTTCCGCGATGGCTTCGAGGTTCTCTACAACACGCTTGTCGACGAATCGGGAGCCGAACTCCTCTTGTCGACGAAGGCTACTGGTCTGCGGCAGCATGACAATGGCTTTGAGGTCACTGTGGAACTGCCGTCGGAAAGCGGCACGAGCGTTAGCACTATCGACGTCGACGGCGTTGTCGTGGCGGCACCTTCTGCAACCACATCGGAGCTGTTGAGCAATCTTGCGCCAGAGGCGGCCGAGCTCATTGGTGGGGTAGACACGTCGAACTCGGCGGTGGTCGGTATGTGTTTCGACTCGTCGGAAGGACTGCCGGAGATCAACGGCGTGTTGTGCGAGATTGGTGCTGACCTGTCCGCGAAAGCTTTTACAGTGTCGTCCCGGAAGTGGCCACATATTGGTGAGCGCTACGGTGCCGTTGTGAGGGCAAGCTTCGGCCGTTTTGATGATGACTCGCACGTGCATCGTAGCGACGAGGACCTCATCGCCAGGGCAAAAGCAGATTTGGCTAAGGCGACTGGCTTTGATGCCGAACCGACAGCGGTTTTCGTCCAGCGTTGGTGGGCGGGGATTCCACGCTTCGATATGGGGCATGGAGGCCTGATGGATTTTGCTCGCCAGGATTTGGCCGAGGTGCCTAAGCTTGCAGCAACAGGGGCGTGGCTCAGTGGCCCGGGCATTCCGGAATGTATCTCCAACGCCAAGGCTGCGGCCAGCAAGATTGCTGCGGAGCTGGGATAAAGCTGCGAGATTGGTGCTGAGTACGCAACTGGCGCTGACCCATCGTTTGTAAACAAACCTTTCAACCGAACTAGGAGACAACTAATGACCAAGCTCGATTTCAAGAAGCTCAACGACACCATCCGCTACACCATGTGGTCTGCCTTCAAGGTGACCCCAGGTGCACTCGGTGATAACCGCGAAGAGGCAGTGGCTAAGACCAAGGAATTCCTGGCTCGTTACGAAGACACTGATCTGATCATCCGTGGTTTCTACGACGTTTCGGCCATGCGTGCTGAAGCCGACTTCATGTTCTGGATCCACGCAGAGAAGCTGGAAGACCTGCAGGCGTTCTACAACGCCTTCCTGCGCGAGACTCCGCTGGGCAAGGCATCCACTCCGCACTGGTCGAACGCTGCGCTGCACCGTCCAGCTGAGTTCAACAAGTCGCACCTGCCGTCGTTCATCATGGGTGAAGAGCCGGGACGATGGATTGCGGTTTACCCCTTCGTTCGTTCCTACGACTGGTACCTGCTGGAGCCGACCGAGCGACGCCGCATCCTTGCTGAACACGGTATGGCCGGTCGTGACTACCCGGATGTGCGCGCCAATACTGTCCCGGCGTTCGCACTCGGTGACTACGAGTGGATCCTTGCATTCGAGGGGCCGGAGCTCGACCGCATTGTGGACTTGATGTGGAAGATGCGTTACACCGAGGCTCGTCTGCACGTCCGCGAAGAGATTCCGTTCCACACGGGACGTCGCGTCGATGACATCGCAGAGATCATCAACGTTCTGCCGTAGCTCACGCAATCAACGAGAGAATCAGCAGCGCCGCTGGTCAAGCCCCGTTAACTGACGGGATTTTGACCAGCGGCGCTGCTTCTCTATCTAGTTATTCAGCCGTCTTGTCCGGTTCGAGCGTGAGTGAAATTGAATTGATGCAATAACGCAGGTCGGTCGGAGTATTGTATCCCTCACCCTCAAAGACGTGGCCGAGGTGAGACTTGCAACGACTGCACAGCACTTCGGTACGGACCATACCGAGGCTGGTGTCTCGGCGCTCAATAATCCGGTCTCCAGCTAGTGGAGAGAAGAAGGATGGCCAACCGCAGTGAGAGTCGAACTTCTCGTTCGACCGAAACAGCTCGTAACCACAGGCCCGGCAGCGGTAGACACCTTGAGTCTTGGTATCGGTGTACTCACCGGTGAAGGCGCGTTCAGTACCTGCCTGACGCAAAACCTGGTACTCCGCGGCACTGAGGCGTTCGCGCCATTCTTCTTCGCTCAGATTCCAGTCTTCGCTATGCGAATCAACCATTCTGAATAGCCTCCTCAGACTTGAGATCAGATTCCTGATTAGACTTCCTGCCTGCTATCTTCCAGTCGCTCAGCCAGCTGAAGCCGGATGCAAAGCTACGCCCATTGACGGCATCCACAATCGTCATTCGAATGAGTGCTGCCGTGATGGAGAGAATAAGAACGGCCCATCCAATACCGCCGATTGCAACCGTGAACCACGGGAAAAAGAGGTCATCTTCATCAATCCACCAATTGGCGTAGAAGAAACAGAGTACGACTCCGAGTCCTGCGCCCCAATTCAACATGACTGTCGAACCAATATTTCCTTCATTGTCGCGAGCCAAAACCAATGGGCGAAGCACGGTGAGAACCATTGGCAAGAGCGTCATCGAGTAGTACTGCTGGCCCAGGCTGGAAAGGAAGAACGCGCCGGTGAAGAGAACTCCGGAAGTCGTAGCAATCCAGAATTTCTCATCCCTTTCGAGCCAGCGAAGAAGGAGCACGACGGATACCAAGACGAAAATGCCGAAAAAGATCTGCCACAGCAAAATCAGGGTCGGATGGGCACCTAGCCAAACAAGCTGTCCAGTCAGTGAAGCATTTGCAAAGTCACGGACAACTCCCAGGTAGGGGACGGTGATATCTAGGTAGTCACGTGGTTGGACCATGAGCGGCCACGCAATGACATTGGCTGCAATTACCACTCCGATACTGGTCAGTACCGTAGAGAACTGCCTGCGCATGAACGGTAGGAACAGCATTGGCAAGAAAACAGGTTTAATGGTGATTGCGATACCGATGATCAGGCCGGCCAGGATATTGCGCCGCTCGGTCAGAGCAATAAAAAACAGCACTAATGCAAGGAAGAGTGAACCGTTGACGTTCGTAAAATCAAGGGTGTTGGTAACGGGTTCCGTGAGGTAGAGCAGTGCTATCGACGCTGGAATGATGGGGCCAGAGCGCGCAATACCAAGCCACCTCAGCAGCAATACAATTGCCGCAATGATTGCAGCTGACTGAAACACCGCAAACCAGATTCGGCCCGATTCAAGCGAGCCGAACAAATCAATCGGGGCTAAAAGTAGGGTAGCGCCTGGGGAATACAGATAGTGCGGATCGGCTGTTACGTAGTCTTCCGAATAAACGGGTACCTGCGATACGAATCGATTAATTGCCGACCAGACGGTCGTAAAGTCATCTGTGCCAGAAACGTCTTTCGGCAAAACCCAGGTGCGGTGAAAAATCACCACAGCTGCGATAGGCCACAAGAAAGCGCTGAGTCCTCGCGACACGTGCCGAGACAGAGGGCGTGGAGCCACCGAATTTGTCTCTGGCGTGTCCTTGGACGTTTGCGTTAATGCCGTTGCGCTTGCGCTCACGTCGATTTTTGGTTTACTCACAATACTCCACCCTACTGGGTGAAGCTGCGGGAATAGCGTAGGAAGATGTGTGAGTCGGAACGTAGGATATCCCGCACTTCAAAAGCCTGCGGGTTCGTCGAGTTCGAGTCCTCATCAGGGTCGTTCTCGCCGAAAGTCAGGGGGCCGTTACCCACCCACATCGGCGACAATGTCAGGAACAGTTCGTCGACGCACCCCTTTTTGAATGCTTCTCGATACATCGTCGATCCACCCTCTACGACAATGTCCCGATACCCATGTTCAGCCAGCCACGTTAACGCCGCTTTTACCGAGGGGTTAGGGAACTTAACGACGCGAGCCCCGGCCGACTCCATCTTTTTAGCTTTGTTCTTGTGAGCGGCTCTTGCCTCTTCATCATTAAAAGCATCTTTAGTCGGGGTGAAGATTATCGGAGGATTGACTTCTGCATTCGCGAAAAAGTCAGATTTTATATCTAAATCCAACGAGCGCGAAAGTGTGGACATCGCCACGTGCTCGGAGCGACCTAGCTTCTGTCGAACGGCCTCTAGGTACTCCGGTATCTCAACTGGCCCGTACCCCTCGGACGCAATGGTGCCTGTACCAACGAAAACGACGTCGGCAAGCGCGCGAAGCGTGTTGAAAACCGTGGCATCGGTGTCGTTGCCAAGCTGGCCAGAGGTGCCTTCGACGGCGCCGCGTCCGTCCAAGCTGGTGACGGCGATGGCCGTGACGGTGGAGGTGTTGTGAGACACCGCCGCTGTATCATGTGTCGTTTGCGCAGGTCGAGAAAGAAACTGCAGAATTTCGTCGGTCGATGGGCTTACGGAGGCGAGTGTAGCCATACCGCCGAGGTTAAGCCGACGATTGCAGAATAGGCAAGGCCTGGCTTATAAGGGAAGTATTATAATCGTTGTCATTTATAACGATTGGACTTATAGTAGGGGCATGCGACTAACAGATACTCTTGAGAAGGCATTCAACGACCAGATCACTATGGAGCTCACCGCTTCCCACGTCTACCGCCAGCTGGCAATCGAACTGGACCTGCTGGATTTCTCCGGCATGGCAGAGTGGATGCGTGCACAGGCGGATGAGGAAGTTGATCACGCGAACCAGTTCATCGCACACCTCGATGCTCGCGACAACCACCCGCAGATTGGTGCTGTCGACGCACCGGAGGTGAAGGTCACTTCCGCAATCGATGCATTCCGCATTGCTCTCGAGCATGAAGAGAAGGTTTCGGCATCTATCCGTAACCTCCGCAAGCTTGCTGATAGCGAGGGTGATCTCGACTCCCGCCCGCTGCTGGACAGCTTCGTGGTTGAGCAGATTGAGGAAGAGGACACCGTGCGTGGCATCATCGGTCGCCTGGAGATTGTTGGCGACAACGGTGCTGGCCTGCTGCGTATCGACCGGGAGCTTGGCGCTCGCGACGCAGCTTAACGTCAAACTCGATTTGTGAGTTCGAAAAGAGAAGACCGCTCCAGGGAAGTTCCTGGGGCGGTCGTTTCTATGTAGCCTGAATATCAATTGACGGATCTGGCTTCCAATCAAACCGAAATTCGTGGAAGGGAAGATTCACCGTTTCCAGGTGGTAGAACGCGTTTTTGGCGTGCTTTGCGTAGTGGTATTCACGAGCTTTGATCGTTGTGATCGATAAGAGATTGCCATAATCGGGAAGGAACGTGTGTGCGTACTGCTTGAAAAACCCGGTTAAATCCAAAATCCAACCACCTTCCGCGCGAGTCAGTTCTGCGGCATAAAAATCGGTCGTGGCGACGTGCTCCATCTTTGTTCGGGCCTCGTCTCCATAGACAACGAGATTGTCACGCAAGAGTTGTACCCGGACCGCGTTAATTGCGCCGTCGCCTGCATTCAGTGCCCAAAGGTCGTCTGCGACAAACACCTTGATGCTATCGCTAGGCGAAATATTGGCCTGGGTGATGCGACCATAGAGTCGGCTGGAGAACAAGTCACAGGACGCCTCGTTGACATGGAGACGTATCGCACCTTTTCGGAACAACGTTGCCAAATTAGAATCGCGGTTGATAATCGATGTAATCGAGTTCTTCTCTTCGAAGAGCTCGGGATTAAACTCAATTACTCGAGGAACTGACAGGTCATCGTAAATACGCGGCTGGTTTTGTCGAATGAATGAGTCAACAAGGCGGCGCGAAACTTCCGGCTTGGGCGGAAAGCGATGTGGTTGGGCGCGATAAAGCGCCTTCTGGATACCGCAGGTATAGGCCTTGTCCTGCTGGGTGTTGTTGCGTTGAATTGGACACCCGGCATGGCAGAGATAGAAATACTCACAGCTAATGCAGTCACTGGATAGAGCAGGATTGGCCCGCTCATAAGCGCGAATGGCATCGCCGCCGCGCGTAATCAACTCAGGCATTCCCAGTTGGAGAATATTGCCAAACTTCAAGTCAGGTTCTGCCTGACCTCTGTGGCACGGGTAAACGTCCCCGTCCTTCTGCACTAGAAAGTTATTGGTGCCGCAATTGATCTGATTAGTGCAGTAACCGTGGGTAAATTCCTTGAACCACTCATAATAAATGGCTTGTTCGAACTTTGTGCCTTCGAAATGGAGCCGCAAAGCTTCGAAGAATTCAACCATTTCCTGCTGGTTGAGCTGGGAAGTGTAGTCCGACTTCACGCTATCGTAGGCAAACATGATGTAGAAGTCGGTAACCATGTCAAAACCATGTTCATCGAGCCATTCAATATCATGAATAAACTCGTCGATGCGTTCGAGGTGTTCTTTCCCAACTACGCAGCTTATCTGCTTGCGGAATGGATATTCACCAAGGAGCAAAACATTGTTAATTGTTCGCTTGAGGGTCGATTTCCCCGCCTTGGTTGTACGCAGTTTCTCATGCAGGCTAAATGGCAAATCAAAGCTGCCTGAAATGGAAACTTCGAACTCCTCGTAGAGGGGCCTTAATTTATCGGAGTTGTACAGATTGGTTTTAATGTGGATCGCTGCGCCGTTGCTGCCTAAAGCTTTGAGCTGCAAGCGATACTTAGAGCGATACTCCGTATATGCGTTGAACAGGTCGCGCAATACAGATGCTGGCAAAGTCGAAATTTCCGCACCGTGCAAAAGTAACGAGCTGATGAGGATTCCCTGGTGATCCAGATGGTTCGCAATGCGATTGAATTGTGACACTACATCCGAAGGATTGTCTTTGTTCTCGGTGAGATCGCCCAGGTAGCAGTAACTGCACCCAAGATTGCAATACTGGTTAGGAACAAAGGTCAGCTTAATTGCTTTGTGGTGAAGTCTGAATCCAGCTTTAGTGGTTACAGCTGCTTGAAAAGTGGCGTTGTCCGCAGCAGCGGTCTCATCAAGTGCTGGCACGCCGACGGTAGGAATCGTCGGTAACGGAAGTATTGTCTTAGCCATTATTATTGTTGTTGTTATTGTTATTGTTATTGTTGTTGTTCGAGTCCCCGCCGTCTCCGCTGTCGCTGCCGTCACCGAAATTTAGAGCGTCGCACCAACCGTTGGTAAAACTTCCTGTTTCAGAGAATGGACAGTCAAAGTCCGACTGGTCGAAATAGTCCGGAATGCTGCCGTCGCCACCGGTGCTCGCACCTGTACCGGTACGGTTATGGCCGCCAACGTCTGCAGTTCGCCGATATTTTTCCAGCTCATTTAGTTCTTCGTTTTCCCACGACTCATAGTTCGTCATTTTGCATCGGCCTTTTCATTCTTAGGACGCAGGCTAACTACCAGTGCGTTTGGTTGATTTGGAAGGTATCGTGTCGGCAGGATGGTCCCCGGGGTTACCGCTGCCGCCTCGTAATTCATTAACACCATTGTCTTAGTGGCAGAGTAGGGCTCACCATGCGCCGGGAAGACAGACAGTCCAAGTTCATATTCATTGAGGCCACGAACTTTTCGTCCGGTGTCTTTGATGTATTTCACCTGTGAGTAAGTCGGACGTCCTCGTAGATCAGCCTCTAACATTTCGCGATCAAGAATTCCATCGCGAATCTTGACTTGGTTCAGGAAATCTTGAGCCCGTTTCTCATGCCTGCCGCGGGCAATCTTGACCTTCTCCGGTCGGTCTGGGCGGTACATCACAGGGACGAGTATGCCTTGCTGCAGGAGGGAGTGCTTATGTTCCGGTAGTTGACGGGTCAAAACCGACTTAAAGTGGCTCCCATCTTGTGCCTCGACTGCCATCTGCATGATGACCGTGTAGTAACCCTTCTTATCGGGCTTGCCGGTGACGCTGAAGGATTCGATCTGTCCAACACCAATATTCGCCTGTGGCCACTCCACAGGTTTATCGGATCCGCGGAATTCAACAAAAAATACTAAAAGGGATACAAATACGATAATAACTGCGAATATAAGAAAGTCGCCTACCACTTTATTTACTCCAGGTAATGGTCGAAACTGTGGTTTGGATTAAAGGCAAACCAAATGGGGCGATTGTGGAAAACAAACCTAGCCACAATCCCAGTAGAAAACAGCACCATCGGTCGTGCCAGTATTTTCGGAGCGGTACACCACGGCCTCGCCGGCGTGCATCTTCTTCAACGCGTCTGGGTGAAGGAATACGTGGGCCACACCTAGATCGCCCCACATGGCCTCGAAGGGGAGCTCTTCTTCTTCGAGATATGTGGAATCGATCTCTAGGAAGTGAACGTACCCATCAGGCTGAAAAGGGTCTTGCGCGAAAGCGGGGAAACCGCCAAGCATAATGTTGCTTTGGTTACTGGCTGCGGCTCGCAACTCAACTAGCTCGTCAAAGTAGTCATCGTTATCAAGAAAGTCATCGTCCTTTTCGGACTCCAACGCCTCGTACACTGCTTGGTCAGTGGGAGGGATCATTGCCACTGCACTAGACAAGGAAATCGGAGAGTTCATAACCGTCCCAATATCCTCGTTGAACGGGGAGCAGTAATCCTCGTGCTCTTCATCGAAGGCTGCTGGCTCCGCGGTATGAGGTCCAGGGAAGCTGTGGTTGCCAAAGCCTTCCGCAGGCTCAGGGATATAGCGAATCTCCATGCCGTTTCCTGGCGAATCTGAAGTAAATCCGCCGCTGAGGGGATCAGCGCCGACAAAGAGTTGAAAAATTCCTGATTCGGGAATCAATCCGTCGAGAGTTGCTTCGCTTGTCGACGCCCCCTCCGCACGCACATGACCGACAATATCCGCAAAATTCAGCTGAATGATGTGGAGCAGTGGCTGACCGCTCTTTGCGATGGGCCATGTCGCACCTTCCGGAAGATACGGCCTGCCACCGAAGTACGAACCATGGTCGGTGGGAGTGCTGTTGGAGTAGGGAAGGGTTACGCCTGGTTGAGCAAGTTGGATGAGGCCATCAGTGTCTTCGGAGATAAACTCTCCGGCCTCGATCAACGAGCGAAGTGCTTGAACCTGTGCTGTGAACTCTGACATGGCAGGTGGTTCTTTCTCTCGGAAAACAAGGTGTTTAATCAGGGATTATCCTTCAAACGAAAGGATGCTGCAATAGCTATCCACTGCAGCATCCTTTTCCTTGATTCGCCAAAAAACTCCCTTGTGGAGGACCACAAGGGAGTTAGCGTGGAGCGGATGACGGGACTCGAACCCGCGACCCTAACCTTGGCAAGGTTATGCGCTACCAGCTGCGCTACATCCGCAAA